>JBMQEM010000140.1:0-4905 GCA_049363815.1 Bacteroidota bacterium | reverse complement strand
GAGGGACAACCGCTGCATGAACCTTTCATTACAACAGTTACAATGCCATCTTCAAACGATTTAAAATGGATAGCGCCACCGTCCTGTTCGACTGCAGGTTTTACATATTCTTCCAGCGCTTCAATTATTTTTGTTTCAACAGCAGAGGCTGTTTTTGTTCGTGCAATCGTTGGGTCTGCAACTTGTTGAGTTGGTCCTGTAAAAACCTTTTCATCACTTTCCAAAAAGTTCTTCAGAAAAGTTCTGATGATAGGAATCAGTTCATACCAATCCAGGTCATTTGATTTAGAAAGCGTAACGAAATTTGAACTTATAAAAACGGAAGTGATTCCGCTGAAGGCAAATAGTTGTTGAGCCAAAGGTGAATTATGCGCTGCTTCCTTTGATGTATATTCAACACTTCCTTCTTCCAGCAGATACCGATTGACAACAAATTTCATCGCAGCAGGATTGGGTGTCGCTTCTGCATAGATGTTGATGGGAGTTTTTTCCATGGAACAAAGGTATGGTTTTTTCGACTGGTTTCTATTTGGATAAGTTAGAAGATAATTAACTAGCTTTTTATCCAAGATAGCCCTATTTTTGTTGTCTAATTTCCAAGGACGGCCTTGTTTGTAATGCTCAATCCGCAATCCAAATTCCGCAATCCGAAATAACAATATGAGGCGTCAGGTTGATTTTTTAATTATTGGGTCCGGTATAGCCGGTTTAACTTTTGCATTAAAGGTTGCAGAATTTGGTAAGGTTCTGATCATCACCAAAGCAAATGCTGATGAAACCAATACAAAATATGCACAGGGCGGTATAGCAGGTGTTTTACAAGCTCCCGATTCTTTTGAAGAACATATTAAGGATACCTTGATCGCAGGTGCGGGCTTGTGCGACGAAAAAGTAGTTCGAACTGTAATTACCGAAGGTGCTGACAGGATCCGGGAGATCATTGAATGGGGAACACGTTTTGACAGAAATGAAACTGGTGAGTATGATCTAGCAAAAGAAGGCGGTCATAGTGCTCACCGCGTATTACATTATAAGGATGCTACAGGGAATGAAATTGAACGTGCGTTATTGGCACAGATCAGAAGTCACCCGAATATTTCAATGTATACGCATTACTTCGCTCTTGATATTATTACCCAGCATCATTTAGGCGAAGAAGTGAAAAGATCGAATCCTGATATACAAAGTTTTGGTGCATATGCCCTGAATTTGCATACAGGAGAAGTTGAAACAATTCTTTCTAAGATAACTTTAGTTGCAACAGGTGGTTCCGGACAAGTGTATCGTTCAACAACGAATCCGGTGATTGCGACAGGCGATGGTGTGGCAATGGTTTACAGGGCGAAAGGTATTGTGAAGGATATGGAATTTATTCAGTTTCATCCCACTGCTCTATACAATCCGAATGAACATCCTTCTTTCCTGATTACAGAAGCAGTGCGTGGAATGGGTGGTGTGCTAAAGACAAAGGATGGTGAGGAATTCATGCAGAAATATGATGAAAGAAAATCACTTGCACCAAGAGATATCGTTGCTCGCGCAATAGATAATGAAATGAAAGTTCGCGGTGAAGATTTCGTTTATCTTGATTGCCGTCATATCGATCGTGAGGAATTTAAATCGCATTTTCCGAATATCCTTGCCAAATGTAATTCACTTGGAATTGATCCTTTCACTGCCATGATTCCTGTTGTTCCTGCTGCTCATTATCAGTGCGGAGGAATTGTCGTTGATCTGGATGGTAAAAGTTCTATCAATAACTTATACGCTGCAGGGGAATGTTCTTGCACAGGTCTGCATGGCGGAAATCGCCTTGCTTCGAATTCTCTGCTTGAAGCTCTTGTCTATTCTCATCGCGCAGCTGCTGATGTTATTAAAAGAGTTGGAGCAATAGAATTTAATACGAATGTCCCTGAATGGGATTCAGAAGGAACTGTTCAACCGAACGAACTTGTCCTGATCACTTCTAATTTAAGGGAGTTGCAGAATGTGATGAGCAATTATGTTGGTATCGTGCGTTCTGATCAGCGATTGAAACGTGCAATGGACCGGTTGAGAATTATCTATGGCGAGACTGAAGGTTTGTATGAACGAACGATCGTTTCACCAAGACTTTGTGAATTGCGCAATCTGATCACAGTTGCTTATCTAATAGTGAAATCTGCACAAGCCAGAAAAGAGAGTGTAGGACTACATTATTCAACCGATTACCCGCCTGCAGAAAATTGATGCCATGAAACGAAACGACCTTCGTCTCCGGATTTTTGAAGAACATACACCTGAATCCTTTCTTCGGTTAGCATTGGATATTTTCAGATACCAATTCGAGAACAATACTTTTTACCGGACCTTTGTTGAAGGATGTAAGGTAGATCCTGAATCAGTGGAACAACTTTCAGACATACCATTTCTTCCTGTAGAGTTATTTAAGTCGAATGAGATCAAGACGGGAAATTTTCAGGAACAGGCAATTTTTCTGAGCAGCGCAACAACAGGAAGTATTTCATCGCGTCATTTTGTAAAAGAACTTGATCTGTATGAAGAGTCTTTTATCAGAACGTTCAGATTTTTTTATGGTGAACCAGAAGATTTTGTTTTTCTTGCTTTGCTGCCTTCATACCTAGAAAGATCAGGATCATCATTGATCTATATGATGGAAAAACTGATCTCGGAAAGCAAGGATCTGCGCAGCGGATTTTTCCTGAATGAATATGATAAATTGAAAACGCTACTGATGAAGTTGCGGGCAGAAAATAAGAATGTTGTTCTGATCGGTGTAACATATGCCCTTCTTGATTTTGCGGAAAAGTTCAGCGTTAATTTCCCTGATTTGAATGTTATGGAGACCGGAGGAATGAAAGGCAAGCGGAAGGAAATGATAAGAGCAGAGGTGCATGAAATATTGAAACCTGTATTTGGAGTCAGATCGATCCATTCTGAATACGGCATGACTGAAATGTTATCTCAGGCCTATTCTAAAGGAGATGGAATTTTTCATACTCCACCCTGGATGCGCGTATTGATCCGGGAAATGAATGATCCGCTACAATCCGCAGAAATGGGTAAAAGCGGAGCTGTGAATGTTGCCGATCTTGCTAATCTGGATTCTTGCGCATTTATCGCTACTCAGGATCTTGGAATTGCACACAGTCCGACTTCTTTCGAGATCATCGGAAGGTTCGATTTCAGCGACATCCGCGGCTGTAATCTAATGGTAGAATAAATTTTATGTGTACTTTTGGCCACTCAATAAATCACAATGAATAAGACGCGTCGTTACATTATCATCTTTGCATCAGTAGGTGTTGGAAGCTTAATTTCAATCTATCTCATTCAGAAACGAATGGGAACATTAAGCAAACAGGATTACATAAATCTCGGGTTCAATTTTTTCTTTTCAGCCGCAATGGTAATTGGAGTTTCGATCTTGTTGCAAAGGATGAATAATAAATACGATAAAGAACAGGGGAAAAAGAATGAATAACAAATAACTAATAACTAATGCTTCATTGGGTGCATCTAGTGTTTTGAAAGGACTTTTCGTTATTCGTTATTCAACTGTTACAAGATAATAATTCTTCTTTCCTTTCTGCGCCAGTAAATATTTTCCTTTCATCAAATGTTCGGCACTCACTTTTAGTTCCGGGTCTTCAACCTTTGTTTTATTGATGAGTACGCCACCACCTTGAAGCATTTTTCTTGCTTCTCCTCGCGATGGAAAGATCTGAGTCTTGTCAGAGAAAAATTCAATTACGTTTATACCGGAATTCATTTCTTCTTTTGAAATTTTTACTTGCGGTACACCTTCAAAAACAGAAAGCAGATCATTCTCCGATAAATTCAATAATGACTCTGCCGTTCCTTTTCCGAAAAGAATTTCTGAAGCTTCTACTGCTGCATTGTAATCGCTTTCTGAATGAACTCTGATCGTAATTTCCTTTGCCAGTTCTTTTTGCAGCAGGCGCAGATGAGGCGCTTTTAAATGTTCGGCTTCGAGTAATTCAATTTCTTCACGGCCTTTCAGAGAGAAAATGCGAATGAACGTACTGCAATCTTCGTCAGATGTATTGAGCCAGAACTGATAGAATTTATACGGCGAAGTTCTCTTTGGATCTAACCACACATTTCCACCTTCTGTCTTGCCGAATTTTGTTCCATCTGCTTTCTTGATAAGCGGAGTGGTCAATGCAAATGCTTCACCACCGTCTTTACGGCGTATCAATTCGGTTCCGGTAACTATATTTCCCCACTGATCAGAACCACCCATCTGAATTTTTATTCCGTGATTCTTCCACAAGTAGTAAAAATCATATCCCTGTACGAGCTGATATGAAAACTCAGTAAACGACATTCCTGTTTCCATTCTGTTCTTTACAGAATCTTTTCCCATCATGTAATTGATGGAAATATGTTTTCCCACATCACGGATGAATTCCAGAAATGAAAAATTCTTAAACCAATCGTAATTGTTTACGATCTCTGCAGAGTTATCACCGCAGTTAAAATTCAGAAATTTCTCCAGTTGTTTTTTCTGACTGTTCAGATTATGCTGAAGAGTTTCTTCATTCAATAAATTCCTTTCTGCTGATTTGCCGGACGGATCACCAACCATTCCGGTAGCACCGCCTACCAAGGCAACCGGTTTGTGACCGGCATTCTGAAAATGAAGCAAGGTCATGATCTGAACCAGATTTCCAACTCCCAATGAATCTGCTGTCGGATCAAAGCCAATGTAGCCTGTAACCATTTCAGAATTAAGCAATTCCTCTGTTCCGGGCATCATATCGTGCAGCATTCCGCGCCACCGCAATTCTTCAATAAAGTTCTTCATTTTCATGGGGCTAATGTAGAGTTCAAAGTTCAAAGTTCAAAGTTCAAAGTTCAAAGTTCAAAGTTGGCTTCGTA
>JBMQEM010000139.1:0-19365 GCA_049363815.1 Bacteroidota bacterium | reverse complement strand
CTTGATTCATCGCCAATAAATCAAACTTCTGATTATTTTGCAGGCTTATTCAGAAATTGAAATGCCATTACTCGGAGTACTTATTAAACAAGGATTAAAACTGAGCAGTCAGATTCGACTTCGATTCCGCAGTCCGGCATATTATCAGAAAAAGGAGTTAAAGAGTTTACTTAAAAAAGCTGCATACACCTCTTTCGGAAAAAAATTCAACTTTGAAGGAATACTTTCTTCTGCCGATCCGGTATATGAATTTCAAAACAACATCCCTGTCTATAATTACAATACGATCTTCGAACAATGGTGGCACCGCTGTCTGGCAGAGGAAAAAGATGTTTGCTGGCCGGGACAGATAAAATATTTTGCTTTGAGCTCCGGAACTTCTGAAGCTGCAAGTAAGCACATTCCTGTTACTGCTGAAATGGTAAAATCGCTGCGCAAGGCGAGCATCCGTCAGATAATTACCCTTGGAAAGTACGACCTGCCCGCAACCACTTTTGAAAAAGGGATTTTATGGCTGGGCGGAAGTACAGATCTGAAAAAACATGGCGGCTATTATGAAGGTGATGTCAGCGGTATTTCAGCCCGTAAAACTCCAATCTGGTTTCAGAAATATTATAAGCCCGGCAAGAAGATCTCAAAAGAAAAGGACTGGAATGTCAAGCTCGAAGAGATCACCAAAGAAGCACACAACTGGGATATCGGTATCATTACCGGTGTACCTTCATGGGTGCAACTGCTGATGGAAAAAGTCATTGCTCATTATAATCTGAAAACGATCCACGACATCTGGCCGAATCTAAGAGTCTATGCCCATGGCGGGGTTTCGTTCGAACCTTATCGAAAAGGATTTGAAAGATTTTTTTCGGAAAAAGTACATTACATAGAAATGTATCCTGCATCAGAAGGATTTTTTGCTTTTCAATATGAACCAAATGTCCGTCATATGAAGCTGATCACTGACAATGGAATTTTTTATGAATTCATTCCATTTAATGATGACAATTTCGACAGTTCAGGTGAATTAAGACCTTCAGCAAAAGCAGTAACAATAGAAAATGCTATCAACAATGTCGATTATGCTCTGCTACTCAGCAGTTGCGCCGGTGCCTGGAGATATATGATCGGTGATGTGGTAAGGTTTGTAGATGTAGAACAAGGTAACATTGTGATCAGTGGCAGGACAAAGCATTTTTTAAGTCTTGTAGGTGAACATTTATCTGTCGACAATATGAACAAAGCAATTGAACATTTGTCTGCGACGCTAGACGTTGAGATCCCTGAATACACGGTCACCGGAATTCCATTTGAAAATTCATTTGCACACCAATGGTTCCTGGGTGTAAACAAAGAAATTGATATTCAAAAAGCAAAAACGATCCTTGATAATAAACTAAAGGAAGTGAACGATGATTACGCTGTAGAAAGAATTTCTGCATTGAAAGATGTAATTATTGAAACAGTTCCGGTTGAATATTTTTATGAATTCATGACTTCAAAAGGAAAGATGGGCGGACAAAATAAATTTCCAAGGGTCATGAAAACTACACAGGCTGAGGAATGGAAATCCTTTTTAGCTAAAAAGAAATAGCATGTTCGACCCGCTACTTTCAGGTGTCAGCTTCGGCCTCCTTCTGGCAATTATGCTGGGTCCTGTCTTCTTCACTCTTCTGCAAACCAGCTTACATGAGGGATTCAAAGCCGGAGTCCATCTTGCGGTCGGGGTCCTGATCAGTGATGCTACTCTTATCGGAATTTGTGTCTTTTTCGCTTCAAAATTGAATCTTTTGGATCAATATCGATTTACGATGGGCTGGATAGGCGGAATTTTAATGATTGGATTCGGCTTATTCAATTTTTTCAGAAAGGTTGTCGTTAAAGAAGTCGATGACAACAAAAAAACCGTGCATGCGAAATTTATGCTCAAAGGGTTTCTTCTGAATATCATCAATCCGGCCGTACTCTTATTCTGGCTGGGAATTGTAAGTGTAATGTCTTTAAAGGATGATTATACGCGAGCACACGAATTCATGTTTTTCGGAAGCTTGTTAACGACAGTATTTCTAACCGATCTCTTGAAAAGTTATGTTGCACACCGTATAAAAAACCTGCTTAAACCAAAAGTCATGCTCTGGATCAATCGCATTATTGGAATTGTACTAGTGGGATTCGGAGTAAATATGATCCTGAAAGTTATCACCGCATAATTTCCGGAAAGAAATTCTGTTATATTTGTAGACAACAAAATTAATAGGTTGGAGAACAAACCTGTTTATCGATCAAAGTTGAATCATTCAAGAAAACAACTTCAAACTCCAGACAATAACTTACTCTATACTTCCTCACCGGTGATGAGAAAAGCAATCCTGATCCTTTTAGTGTTTACCTTGTTTCAGTCTTGTAAAAAAGAAACGCTGGTAACAATTGACGGCAATAAAGCTCCGAATGATTTTACCATTGACTCTACAACCATTCAGAGATATATTACCAGAAGTTATATCTTAACGCTCGGCAGAGAACCGGATAGCATTGAAGTTCTGAATGCAGAAACAAACCTGTTCAGTAATGGTTTAAATGAAGCATCCAGAACTGCTTTTGTCAATTCAATATTTTCTTCTGATTCTTACCTTCCGAATCTGTTTGAACAAAACAAGTTCAATATCCTGAATAATTCAGACACTTCTGAATTTACATCCTGGATTGCTATTTTCGAAAACATTCTGAACGACACAACTGCCATGCTTCAATGGCCTTACATCCAATACGAAGTTGACAAACTGGTACTCATGCAGAATGCATTCCCTGAATTTACCAATGGAACGATCAGCATCAGGGAACTTCATAAAAGAATGTGCAATAACTATATTTATGACCAGATCAATATGGGGTCTGCCAATTTTGTCATTTCCAGTTTTCAGCACCTGATCAATCGCAATCCAACTGCTTCAGAACAGATCAACGGAATAAATATGGTTGAGAATAACAATTCTTTCCTTTTCCTGCAGGCAGGAGAATCAAAAGAAAATTATCTCGACATTCTTACCAATGCTTCCAATTATTACGAAGCACAAGTAGTATTGCTCTATCAAAAGTACCTGTTTCGTAAACCTACAAGCTACGAAATGTTTACTGGCACTCAGTTGTTCATGTCAACAGATGATTATACTGCCGTGCAAAAAGCCATTCTGACTTCTAATGAATTTATAGGCATTCAATGAAAAAAATAATATTCCTATTGTTTATTGTTTCCACCTTTTCCTGCACAGAGGAAAAAAAATATCAATACGGAATTGATCCGGTTGATGTGACACAAGGCGGTGGAGAAAAGACCAATCAGAAATCAACGACAGAATTTATTTCTATTGCTTATTCTGATCTATATGGAACTGTAATTCCTCAGACGAAGCTTGTAAACCTGAGCGTTGCCTATTCATCATTTGGAGATTTGAAAGTTATTGAAAAACGAATCATTGCAAATTTCCTTAACGATACTACGATCCAGCTACCTTCAAGTCCAACCGTAAACGGA
The DNA here is from genome assembly GCA_049363815.1 of Bacteroidota bacterium. Classification (GTDB taxonomy): domain Bacteria; phylum Bacteroidota; class Bacteroidia; order AKYH767-A; family 2013-40CM-41-45; genus JADKIH01. The sequence continues at coordinate 15,839 of JBMQEM010000139.1, read as the reverse complement.
GATACAACTCTCTTCATCACAAATACCTATAAAAAATTCTATAACCGGGAGCCGAATGAATTTGAAAAATTCAAATGGCAGGAACTTATCCGCACGAATAGCTCTGTAACTCCAATGACGATCTATTTTGCGTTAATGACTTCGGATGAATACAGGTTTTATTAACGAATAACGAAAAGTAGAATCTGATTTCTCTGCGAATTAAGCAATTCTGAGGGAAAATTATTTCAACTATTCTTTGATCAAGGATTCAGATTAAAGTTAAATGCATTGCGAATTACGACTTACTACTCTCTAAAAAATGAAAAGAAGAGACTTCATAAAGAAAACGGCCCTGGCTTCGGCGGGAGTCTTCGCCGCTCCTTATATTCTACCAAGCGGGAGATTGTTTGCTGCATCAGGATTACGAAAAGTAAATCATGTTGTCTTTTGTCTGTATGCCGGAGGAGTGCGAAATCTGGAATCAGTACATATGAACGATGGCAATCTGATGCCAAATCTTTTTTCCGGTGGCGGAGCGATCTCACCTGATATTGCCGGAGCTATGGAATCTCTTCCTTCTTCCCCACTGTCTGCACCATTGCAAACCTTCGGAACGCTATTCAAAGAATTCAGATACAAGAGAGGTCCGACAGGTCATTATAACGGACATACAGTTGCAGTAACAGGTAATTACGTAGATGTTGATCTGAACATCAGAGAGCACCCACGCAATCCTACTATCTTTGAATACTACAGAAAACATAACAGCCCGCAACAAACTGCATTGAATTCCTGGTGGGTCGCGAATACACTAGGGCCTTATCCTGCCTTGAATTATTCCAGTTCTGAAGAATATGGTTCTTCTTTTGGCGCAAACTTTATTTCACCTACTTCACTGATCAGTCCGCAGGGTTTCGACGTACTCGGGAATCCACGTGCATTTTCAAGTGCAGAAGAAGGTGCGATCACAAATATCCATGATTTTGTGAACGGAATATTTAATCATACTTATTCTGATGGAAGTGCCGGTGTGATCAACGATTCCGCCGATGCTGCACTACTGCAACAGTTCATCACAGATCTTTACACAAAAGCCCAGACTTTCCAGTTTCAGAATTCATGGAATGCTGCAAATGTAATGAACAACGATATGTACAATATCCTTTTTGCAAATGAGATCATCAAGACCTTTAAACCGGAATTAATGGTTGTGAATATGCAGGATGTTGACGTCTGTCATTTTCAATTCAGCCAATATGCAAACAACTTACGTAAAGCTGATTTTGCTGTTGCACATTTATGGAATACAATTCAAAACACTCCCGGAATGGCAGACGATACAGTTCTGATCATTGCACCTGAACACGGAAGGAATTTCTTTGGAAATACTTCGATAGATGCATTTGGCAGAACGGCACTTGATCATACTGCACCGACTGATCCTGATTTTGCAGGAGATCCAAACCTGGCTATGGCAAGAGAGATCTTCTGTCTGGTCGTTGGACCACCGGCTGTTGTCAGACAAAATCAGGTTATCAGCACACTTTCAGGACAGAGTACTGAAATTGTACCTGCAATTGCTAATCTTCTCGGATTCGATGATGCTATTCCTTCCGGTTATTTGAGAAACTGGTCAAACTGTGATCTTCAAGCAGCGTTCATATGATGAAATCCAACTACAGTATACATCTCATTGCCTTCGTTGTTGTTTGTACTTCGATTTTCTTTTCATGTAAGAAAGATGATGTACCTGAAAACCCATACGATAAGGTGGACTATTCAACTAATACAAATACAGACCCTGAACCAGATCCTAATTCCATCCAGGGATTGTATAAAAATATTTTTCAGCCTAAATGTGCTAATCCGGGATGTCATGACGGAACATTCGAACCTGATTTCAGAACTATTGAATCCTCCTTCTCTACTCTTGTCTATCAGACCGTCAACAAGACAACACTTGACTCGGTGAAACTTTTTACATTAAGGGCAATACCACACAATGTTGATGATTCATGGATCATCGAACGTCTTACCACAAGTACCACAGAGTATATGCCGTCTAATGCTGTACGACTATCACAATCCGATATAGATCATGTAAAAAACTGGATCAACGCCGGTTGCCCTGATCTTAATGGTACTCTTCCGGTAAAACCAAATCTGCAACCAAATTTTTCAGGTTACATTGCCCTTGACTCTGTAAATGCCAGACTTGATACAAACCGTGTAGATGATGAATGGTATACTGCTTTTATAATTGAAGAAGGACAAACCATCAATTTCGCCTTTGCAACAACAGATTCTGCTGATGGTGATGATGCAACTGATCCTGCAAATTATCTTTCTAAAAAAATTAAACTCTCCACCGACAAAAATGATTTCTCCGGAGCTGTTGAGTATAATGCAACAATCTATTATGCAGCTTATCAGGTTTGGTATGTAACCGTACCAACTGCAACCTGGCCGGCAGGAACTACTGTGTATTTCCGTTTTTATGTAAACGACGGTGACCATACAGCTGATGCAGAATTTCCAAAAAATTCATCGCTTGACTATTACAAGACAATTTATTCGTTCTATGTTCAATAAGCTAATTCTCCTCCTGGTTGTTATCATGATTTCATCTTCCTGCAAGAAGGAGGAAATTGAATTTGATCCCACTCCAAAGATTGAATTTATCGGAATTTCTCCGGTTGTTGCAAATGAATATACAGATTCTGTGACAGTAACAATAAAGTACAACGATGGCGATGGCGACCTTGGCGAAAACGCAACGGGGGTAAAAAATTGTTTCGTGACAGACAACCGCATAGGCATTACATATGAATACCGGGTAAAGCAACTCGCACCGGATGACGCTTCCATTCCGATTGAGGGAAATCTGAATATTCAGTTGGGCGGACAAGGAATTACTGATAACAGTACATATCAGTCTGTTTCATACACGATCTACCTGAAAGACCGTGCCGGCCATCAGAGCAATTCAATTACCACCTCTTCAATTACGATAAGGAAATAATTACTTTTTTCAATTGATTTTGTACCTTCGCCCTTGTGAGTACAAATGTCTTTTTACCTCAAACTGACGCTTCAATGCTGATCATTGACCCCACTCTTGAAAACAAGAGTTCAGGGTTATGTGATTTGCTGGTATTGGCTGAAAAATCATCCATACAATTGTCTCTGCTTGAGAAAAAGTCGAATAAGTTTCTCGCATTTGAAATTTTCCCAAATACTGAATTCCGCGAAAATTTTTCCTGGAAAGATCATCTGGAAACTGCTACATCTAAAAGCAAGATCCTCCGGCAATATGAATTTTCCAAAGCACGGATCTGCATTACTTCAAATCAATATACTCTTGTCCCGGAAGCATTGCATCATCCGGGCGATGAACAGGCATATTTTAAACTGAACTTTAAAGATATCAAGGATGTTTCTGTCCATGGTGCTCATATAAATGCATTCGATCTATTTACGATTTACAGTATAGAAAATGAATTGCAAAAAGAACTATCACATCTTTTTCAGGATCCAAGATTTATCCATCATTCAGAAGTTCTATTGAATTCTGTCAGCAGAATATCACGCAACAATTCAAACAAACAACTTTTTCTGAATGTGAGGCAAAACGAAATTGACATAATTGTTACTGAAGGAAAAAAACTGATCCTCATGAACAGTTTCAACCGAAACAGTAATGAAGATGTTCTGTATTATACTTTATTTGTCTGCGAACAGCTTGCCATTGATCCGGAAAGAACTCCTTTTACACTTCTGGGCGAGATTGAACGAGAGAGTGCTCTTTACAAATTACTTTACACGTATATCCGTAAAATTTCCTTTGGCGAGAGGTCAAGAACACTGGCATTCAGCAACAAGTTTAACGAGATCCCGCCACATTTTTATCATACACTTTTCAATCTGGCATTGTGCGAATAATTGGCGGTAAATTCAGCGGTCGACTGATCAACGCTCCATCCAATTTACCGGTGCGCCCGACAACTGATTATGCCAAATCAGCATTATTCAATATTCTCAACAACAGAATTGATTTCGAAGAAATCAAAGTCCTCGACCTCTTTGCCGGCATCGGCGGAGTGAGCATGGAATTTATTTCACGGGGTGCAAAACATGTTACCAGTGTTGACCTTAATTTCAAATGTTGTGCATTTATTAAAGAGACAGCGTCGAAATTTGATGTGAAAAATATTTCAGTAATAAAATCCGATGTATTTAAATTTATTAAATCCTGCGATACAAAATTTGACATTATTTTCGCAGATGCACCCTTTGAATTACAGGAAACAGATCTGATTCCCGACCTTGTTTTTGAAAGAGATATTCTCACAGCAGATGGAATACTTATAGTTGAACATCAGGCCAAAAGAATTTTACAAAGTAAAATTGAAGCCAAGGAAATACGAAAGTATGGGAATTGTGCATTTTCACTATACAGTCTGGACCTTGATTAAACTGATTTTTGGATTTGCAAAATGCAGGTTTGTCAATGTGAATTCATCATTAATCGCAAGCCATACCTCAATAACTTCAAAAAGAGCCCTGCCTATTTTTTCATGTCGCTGCTAATGCGATTAACCCACATCCTGGAAATCCCAAAATCAGCCAAAGCCACGTAGTTTAACCAAGCACCGGCTTCGGTACAAATGCCGATACGTCGCCCTGATACAAAAGGATATCACGTACAATCGTTGAAGAAATATGTGACAAGGACGGATCTGAAACTATAAAGACCGTTTCAATTTCAGGAGCCATGGAATGATTCATCTGAGCGATTGCACGTTCAAATTCAAAATCCGCTGACGTTCTTAGTCCACGTAAAATATAATTCGCACCAATCTGCCTGCAAAATTCAACGGTCAATCCTGAGTAGCGCACAACTTTAATTTTCGACTCGCCCTCGAAAGTTTTTGAAATAAAATGCTCGCGCCTGTCCTGAGAGAAAAAATAATGCTTGTTTGTATTATAACCAATTCCAATGACCAACTCATCAAATAAAGGTAATCCTCTTTTGATGATCTCTTCATGACCTTTGGTGATCGGATCAAATGACCCCGGAAAAACTGCTATGCGTTTGCTCATTTTATTATTTGTTGGTGAACGAAGTTAGGATTTTTTTCAGCGTTACAAATAATGTGTTTCAGGTTTGCAGGTTAGTTTCGTAGTCGCCTTCGAAGCTAAGCAAACCTGCAAACTTGTAACCTGAAACCTGTAAACCAATCTTCACGAAAATATCCCCTTGATCGAAGCATACGTATTCACTAACACTTCTTTTTCAATTCGATTTTCCGCTACCCATTTCACTTCAGTAATTCCTTCTTCACTCTGAGGTATTAGTTTCTGTTCTTTATCAATGGTCATTAAATACCAATGCGTTTTTTTCAAGATGAGTTTTCCCTTTTCTTTATAGGTATGAAATGTTTTCGAAAGCTCTTTTTCAATCTTCAGATCTTTCAATCCGCACTCCTCTTCTACTTCACGAAGGGCTGTCATCTCCGGTGTTTCATCGTATTCAGCTTTTCCTTTTGGCAGATCCCATTTTCCATTTCTGAAAATAAACAGAAATTTACCATCCTTGTTTTTCACTACCCCACCTGCAGCTTCGATCAATGTATATTTCGAAATAAATCTTTTCCAGGCTTCATCCGGCGATTCACTGAAATAAACTATGCCGATTTCTTTTCCGCTTTCCAGAAGCTTGATTGCTTTATCAATGGTTGAACTCTCATCATTTAAAATCGAAAACCCCGTATATTCTGCCGGCAAGTCTTTATTATAAACATAGGTGAAGACCAGTGGTCTGTCATTGATAAATACAAGATGGGAATGCTGCATAGGTTGATTCAAATCTCGTTAAATTATATGGGATTTTAGGTTGTATTGAATAACTTTTTCCTTTAAAAAACCTTTCTCATTGATTGCGAATTCGTACGTTTGCAGCATGCCTGTGAATGTTACCACTTCGAAAAAAATCGCTGAATCTTTACTTCAGATCAAAGCCATTAAGCTTCAGCCCGAAAAACCTTTCACATGGGCTTCTGGCTGGAAATCACCAATTTACTGCGATAACCGGATCGCCCTTTCTTATCCGAAAGTTCGGACTTATATCCGCCAGGAACTTGTTACGGCAATTGAAGAGACTTATGGTCGCCCCGATGTGATTGCCGGTGTAGCTACAGCCGCCATCGCTCAAGGCGCATTGGTTGCCGAAGCAATGGGCCTGCCTTTTGTTTATGTAAGGGCGTCTGCTAAAGATCATGGGCGTGAGAACCTGATCGAAGGCGAGATCAGCGAGGGACAAACTGTTGTGGTAATTGAAGACCTTATTTCGACAGGAAAGAGTTCATTGAAAGCCGTCGAGGCACTCCGTGAAGCAGGTTGTAAAGTGAAAGGTATGATCTCCATCTTCACCTATGGATTTCCTCTGGCTGAAAATAATTTCGAGAAGGAACAATGCCCTTTAATTTCTCTTTGCGACTATTCGATCTTGCTTGAACAGGCAGTTGAATCAAATTATATCAAAGCAAAAGATCTTGAAGTCTTAAATAAGTGGAAAGTAGAACCGGAGAACTGGACCGGAGTGATATCTTAAATTTTAATTGCCATCATGACAAGAATAGAAAGCGATGTAACCCCTGTAAGTAAATCTCCGGAAGAGATCTATAATTTCCTGAGCAACTTTAATAATTTTCAGAAGCTGATGCCTGAGCAGGTAACCAACTGGCAATCGACAGAAGAAGAATGCAGTTTCACAATAGCAGGAATGGCGAGTCTTGGAATGAAGATCACAAATAAAACTCCATATTCACTCATTAAAGTTGAACGAAACGGAAAAGCACCTTTCGACTTTGGACTTGATTGTATGATCAAAGAAAGCTCTCCCGGACAAAGTACAGTTCAACTCGCATTCGACGCAGACCTGAATCCAATGATGAAAATGATGGCTGTTAAACCTCTTACTAATTTTTTGAATTTGTTGGTGGGTAAATTGGCAACATTGTAACGAATCCCCAATTGGTTCCGATTCTTATTGCTTAACCTCAACAAATCATAAAACGAAATTCAGTTTACGGGTTGAGGATAAAGATTTGTGTAATTTTAAGTCTAAGAGATCAGAAAAATCAGGAAAGACCCAGATACTTTAATTCCTTTAGATCAAACAAACGAATTTCCCCTTCTTCATCTTCCACTTTTAATAGTCCCTGATTGTCGACCCCTTTGATACACCCCGGAAACTTTCCTTTCTTATCCTCATAAAAAGCCCATTCTTCGCATCTGAATAGCGCTTTTTTATAATCCTCATCCAAAGTTTGCTTCTCACCTCTTCTCAACTGAAGGTATCGGTTTTCAATGCTGTTGGCAAGTCCGTACAATACGTGTTGCAAATTATGATTTCCAGGAACTATTTGTCCAAAAGAGACTGGATTTGGCAAATTCGCAGGAAACTCCAACTGATTGACATTTAAACCGAGTCCAAGAATACTGTTGGTTATAACAGATGTAGTGATCGTATTTTCTACCAGAATCCCACCAAGTTTTTTGGATTTCCAGTAGATGTCGTTAGGCCATTTGATCTTCACTTCACTCCCCAAAAATCCTCTGATGAAATCATAAACACCTAAGGCATAGGTCTTGTTGAGCAAAAAAAGATTCCTGGGAACAACAAAAGTCGGGTAAAAAGCAAAACTGACCAGGAGGTTCTTTCCATCTTCACTGCTCCAGCGGGCTCCCATCTGACCCCGGCCTGAAAGCTGCGAAAAGGCACGTACCACGCTTCCTTCCGGAACTAATTGCGTTTTCAACAGTTCTGAAAGATAAGAATTAGTCGATTCCACAGTTTCGATCTCAATAATATTCCGACCTGTGAATAAGGTTGTTAACTCTTTATTCATGAATTTAATAGTAAACTATATCCGCTATGTATCTTTAAAGGACTGCAATATTTTCCCTATTTTTGCGTCACTAATATCAATATTAACCTATCTCCCTCTTGATGATTAAAAAGACGAAGTCTCCTACCCGAAAAGTAGTAAAAAAACCAATCCGAAAGATCAATGAAGCCGAAAATCTGCGGGACCTCATTATCGACGGAATGCAGGAAAAGAAAGCAAAGGAGATCGTAACACTTGATTTGAGAAATCTGAAAAATTCTGTAGCTGATTTCTTTATCGTTTGCCACGCAGATTCTAAAACCCACACCGATGCCATTGCGAGATCTGTTGAAGAGTACGTCAGTAAAAAAATTGGCGAAGATCCTTTTCACAAAGAAGGAATGGGGACTTCTGAATGGATCCTACTCGATTACCTGAGCGTAGTTGTACATATTTTCCAAAAAGAAAAACGCGACTATTATGGCATCGAACGACTTTGGGCTGATGCCGAAATCAAACAAATCGCCAGCAACAATTAAAAATTAATCTATTAAAATGACTATTTGTCGGGAAACCCACAACGGGCACTCTTCTTGACTATCTAATGCCAATCTTTTTACTCTAATGAGCGAACAACGAAATAGTGACAACAAACCGAATTCTTCGAAAGGTAATCCGGGAAAGAAATTTCCGGGTGGACCACGATTTAATTTTAATTTCTATTGGATCTATGGAATCATCATAGTAGTTCTGATCATAACTCAGCTTTTACACTGGGGAACGGAAGAAAGACAAACAAGCATTGATGACTTTGAAAAAAATATGCTTGAACAACATGATGTGAAGAAGATCGAAATCGTCGATAAGGTCGCACACATTACGATCAAGAAAGATTCTCTTCTTGCAAAAGAAAAATATAAAGACCTGCGATATAAAAGTTTTCCGCAAGTCGTCAATGAAGGTCCTCATTTCAGGATCAACACAGGTCCGACTGATCTATTCGTAAAGAAAGTTGAAGAAATTCAGAAAGACTTTCCTGAAAACGAAAAAGTAGGTATCGAATACAATCAGGAAACCGGTGGGTATCTTGAATTCTTGTTGAACTGGATCATACCGGGCGTATTCCTGATTCTCATCTGGATGTTCCTCATGCGAAGAATGGGCGGCGGCGGCGGCGGTAGCCAGATCTTCAACATAGGTAAATCCAAAGCTCAGCTCTTCGATAAAGATCTGCAGGTAAAAGTTACATTCAACGATGTTGCAGGATTAGAAGAAGCGAAACTGGAAGTCATGGAGATCGTAGATTTCCTGAAGAACCCAAAAAAATATACTACACTCGGTGGAAAAATTCCGCGCGGTGCATTACTTGTCGGTCCTCCGGGAACAGGTAAAACTCTTTTAGCAAAAGCAATGGCCGGAGAAGCTCAAGTTCCGTTCTTCTCCTTATCAGGTTCTGATTTCGTAGAAATGTTTGTCGGTGTCGGTGCATCTCGTGTACGTGACTTGTTCCGTCAGGCGAAAGAAAAAGCTCCTTGTATCATTTTTATTGACGAGATCGATGCAATTGGTCGTGCCCGTGGAAAATCACCTTCCTTCTCTTCGAATGACGAAAGAGAAAGTACATTGAATCAGTTGTTAACTGAGATGGATGGTTTCGGAAGTAATTCTGGTGTCATTATCGTCGCTGCTACAAACCGTGCCGACATTCTTGACAGAGCATTGTTACGTCCGGGTCGTTTCGACAGACAGATCTATGTTGAATTGCCGGATCTGAATGGTCGCAGAGAGATCTTTAATGTTCACTTAAAGCCATTGAAAATAAATGCATCTCTGGATATTGAATTCTTAGCACGCCAGACTCCGGGATTTTCAGGAGCTGATATTGCAAACGTATGTAACGAAGCTGCTCTTATCGCTGCGCGTAAAAATAAAACATCGATTGAGAAACAGGATTTCTTAGATGCTGTTGACAGAATTATCGGTGGACTTGAAAAGAAAAATAAGATCGTTTCACAGCACGAGAAAAAAGTAATTGCCTACCACGAATCCGGTCATGCCGCAGTTTCATGGTTGCTGGAGTATGCTCACCCATTGATCAAAGTTACAATTGTACCAAGAGGAAATTCACTTGGCGCTGCATGGTATCTTCCTGAAGAAAGACAGATCACTACGACGGAACAGATCATGGATGAGATCTGTGCTGCTTTAGGCGGAAGGGCTGCAGAAGAAATTATCTTCGGAAAAATTTCTACCGGTGCATTGAGCGACTTGGAAAAGATCACAAAGCAAGCTTATGCAATGGTGACCATTTATGGTTTGAATGACAAGATCGGAAATGTAAGTTTCTACGATTCATCAGGACAACAGGAATATACTTTCGGAAAACCTTATAGCGAGAAAACAGCAGAACTCATCGATAACGAAGTTAAAAAACTCATCGAAGGAGCTTATGAGCGCACGAAGAAATTACTTTCTGAGAATGTTGAGAAACTTCATCAGCTTGCAGGACATTTACTTGAGAAAGAAGTTATCTTCAAGGAAGATCTTGAAGCAATTTTCGGAAAAAGGAAATGGGAAGATAAAAGCGAAATGGCGCACCTGGCAGGAACAACTGCCGCAGCAGGTGATTCATCTGAGACTATTCCGACGATTGTGACGACGCCACCAACTGAGTAAATGGTGAGTAGTAAGTGGTGAGTAGCACAGTTTACTTACTTCTTACTACTTATTCTTTACAAAATGAAAATAGAGTGCAATCTGGAAGCTGTGCTACTTACCACTCACTACTTTCCACTTACTAAAAAGATGCAAGACACCACCTCCCGTGAAAAGATCCTTAAAAAGATCCGTCAGGCTTTGATTCATAAGACTACCGGTCGGTTTCCTAATATCGACTGGGAGAAGAATGTATACAATACTGCAGGAGAAAGTTTAGAGGAAAAATTTGCTGAGGCATTTACAAAAGTTGGTGGTCAGTTTGTTTTTTGCGAGAATGAAATGGAATTTTTAGAGAATGTGATCATGCTTGCTCAGGAAAATAAATGGAAACAATTTTATTGTCAGGAGAAAAAGATCACGGATTTCATGGATCAGATCGAATTTCCTTATACTAAAGAACAACAGAATTTCCCGGAAGGAATGGTTGCAATCACTTCCTGTGAAGCTTTGGTTGCGAGATTAGGTTCTGTTATTATTTCAAGTAAACTCGGAAGCGGAAGAAAGCTTTTCGTAGTGCCAACGGTCCATATCATTATGGCTTACTCTTCGCAGATCGTTCCTGAATTAAAAGACGCTCTTACACTGATCAAAAATAAATATAACGAGTTACCATCAATGATTGCAGCTCTGACCGGCCCGAGTCGAACGGCAGATATTGAAAAAACTCTTGTCACTCCTGCTCACGGCCCGCGTGACATTTTTGTTTTTGTTATTGATGACGCTAAATAAGTTTTATGACCGGTTGGGAACTAATCTACACTTCTACATTACCACACCGGGTGGAGATCGTTCTTGAGGTTTTGAAAGACCAGGATATAGAAGCCGTAAAACTCGACAAAAGAGATTCCAGCTATACGATGATCGGCGAAATTGAAGTGTATGCTAAAAAAGAAGATGCTATCTTAGCCAAAATTATAATTGAACAGAATCAACTGTGAACAATTTAACGCAACGATTTATTACAGGTATTCTCGGAGTGGCTATTGTGCTGACTGCGCTTTTATATAGTCAGCTTTCCGGACTGATCCTGATCGCTGCTATTTCCAGTATGTCGCTTTTTGAATTTTACAAACTGTCAAAAAACGATAACATTCATCCACATATTGCCTTAGGGCTGGTAACAGGAATTATTTTATTTCTGCCGATGATATTTGGCACGTTCATGCAGAATATCAATCTGCTTCCACTTATCTTTATTCTTCCGTACCTTATTTTCATTCGGGAACTATATACAAAATCTGAAAAACCTTTTACAAATATTGCATACACACTGCTTGGCAATATTTATATATCTGCACCAATGTTCATGTTCTTTCTTCTTTCGTTTCAGGGACCGGGAGAGGAATACAAACCATTGAACTTAGTTGGCTATCTATTTATTCTTTGGGCAAATGATATCGGCGGATACACAGCAGGCCGGATCTGGGGCAAACATAAATTATTCGAACGCATCAGTCCGAAAAAAACCTGGGAAGGTTTTATTGGCAGCGGAGTTTGCGCTATCGGAATTTCCTTTGCTGTAGCTCATTATTGCACTGCCTTTACGCTAACTCAATGGATCGTTATTGCTTCCATTATTTTCATTGCCGGTGTACTTGGCGACTTAATAGAATCGATGTTCAAGAGAAGTCTGGTGATCAAAGATTCGGGATCATTACTACCGGGACATGGTGGTTTCTTAGATCGATTTGATGCTCTGTTTATTTCTGCGCCGTTTGTGTTTTTTTATTTGAATCTATACTAAGATAATTAGCGTCAAAAGTTTTTACGCTTAAAATATTTCCCGCAGATTTTTTCGTGAATAATTACGCTTAAAATATTTCACGCAGATCCCGATAGCTATCGGGATCGCAGATAAGGCGCAGATAAAATCGCAGATCTGTCTTCCCATGATTTAAGTTATTCGATATTATCTTGACTTTATATTTTACTTTTTTATTTGAAGTAGATGAATTTAAGAAACACAAAATCTGCGATTTTATCTGCGCCTTATCTGCGGAAATCTGCGGGAAATAATCCACAACACGTCAAAGATTTCCTGCAATTCTGTCAATCTTATAAAACAGATTAAAAACCCGTTTTTTCACTGAATTTGGGCTAATTTGCATGAAGTGTAAATAGTTGAAATGCAAGCATTTGCGAACATATACCCCTGAAAACCCGCATCATTATTAAAAATATTCTACCTTCGCACCCCTAATAATTCACAATGATTACTCAGGTAGAAAACGAAAAAATGTCAAAAGACACGACGAATCCTTATGAATCGATGATCCGACGCTTCGAAGTTGCAGCGAAGATCATGAATCTGGATGAAGACACGTACAACATTCTGAAAACTCCGCACAGACAATATCTGGCGAGTCTTCCGATCAAGATGGACAATGGAAAGATTGAAGTATTCGAAGGATACAGAATCGTTCACAATACAAGCCGTGGCCCTTCTAAAGGCGGAATCCGGTATTCAATGGAAGTAAATCTGGATGAAGTAAAAGCACTTGCTGCATGGATGACATGGAAGTGTGCTATTGCTGATATCCCATATGGTGGTGCTAAAGGTGGTATCACTGTTAACCCTTCAAAATTATCAGAAGGCGAATTAGAAAGATTGACACGCGCCTACACTGCTGCAATGGTTGATGTATTTGGTGTCGATAAAGATATTCCTGCACCGGATGTTGCAACAGGTCCCCGTGAAATGGCTTGGATCGTTGACGAATATTCAAAACTGAAAGGTGCATTCACTCCAGGTGTTGTAACAGGTAAACCGCTTCACTTAGGTGGATCAGAAGGTCGTGTTGAAGCAACCGGTCGCGGTGTTACTGTCGCTGCAATGGAAGCGATGAAAAAAATTAAAATGGATCCTAAGAAAGCAATTGGTGCTGTTCAGGGATTTGGAAATGTGGGTTCGATCACTGCAAAGCACATGGACGAACATGGCATCCGCATCGTAGCAATTTCAGATCATACCGGCGCATTTTATAATGCAAAAGGAATCAACATCGAAAAAGCCATTGCTTTCAGAAATGGAAACAACGGTGTGTTAAGAGGATTCACTGACGGAAAAGAAATCACCAATGAAGAATTATTGACTCTTGATGTTGATGTTCTTGCTCCTTGTGCTCTTGAAAACCAGATCACCGGTGCCAATGCCGATCAGATCAAAGCTCAATTGATCGTTGAAGGTGCAAACGGCCCTATTACTGCTGGTGCTGATGAGATCCTTACTAAAAAAGGGATCATCGTTGTTCCTGATATCCTTGCAAATGGTGGCGGTGTTACTGTCTCTTATTTCGAGTGGACTCAAAATCGTTTCGGTTACTATTACCCGGAAGATGAGATCAACAAACGCGCTGACAGATACATGATAAATGCATTTAAAAACATCTGGGCAGTTGCTGATAAGCACAAAGTTTCTTTGAGAATTGCAGCCTACATTTTTGCAATCGAAAAAGTATCAAAATCGCTGAAATCAAGAGGTAGCTACTAATTTTACTATACATAATTTATTAAAAAAGGAGATTGTTATCTCCTTTTTTTTATTTTGCACCCATACCAAACAAGAAAAGGACAAAATGACAATCCATAAAGAAGGTTATGCATCTCTGGCAATTACTTTGATCGTTTTGACGGCCATCAATATTGCTTCTGACGTTTTTATCGGCCCTGAATACAGTTGGATCAAAATGAGTTTGCTTGCAATCTCTGTTGTCCTCTTTCTCATTGTACTACAATTCTTTCGCCACCCAAGCAGAGACCTTACCAAGAATGAAAAATACATCATCGCCCCGGCAGATGGTAAAGTTGTTGTGATCGAAGAAACAACAGAGACTGAGGTCCTGAAAGATAAACGGATACAGGTTTCCATCTTTATGTCACCTTTCAATGTACACGTGAACCGGTATCCTATCAGCGGACAAGTTACTTTTTCAAAATATCATCCGGGATTGTTTCTGGTCGCCTGGCATCCGAAATCTTCAACAGAAAATGAACGTACCACTGTTGTTATTGAAAATGGTGCCAAGACTCCGATTCTTCTCCGGCAAATTGCAGGCGCATTGGCAAGAAGAATTGTTTGTTACCCAAAAGCAGGATGGATGGTAAAACAAGGCGAAGAACTTGGTTTTATAAAATTCGGTTCCCGGGTCGATATCTTTTTACCATTAGGAACAAAGATCAAGGTTGGGATGGATCAGAAGGTTTTAGGTGGGGTGACGGTGATTGCTGAGTTGCAGTAAAAAATTTCAACACTTAGATCACTAAGTTTTTATTTTTTTCTGCATCTTGCTCACAATTCAAAATCCACCATCAAAGGCGTGTGATCACTCAGCTCAATCCACTTTTTGAACGTTCCAACTTTTATACTTTTTACTTTTTCTAAAAGTTCAGCGGACGAAAAACAATAATCCATATGATAAGGTTTGGTCTTATCACGGTAGAGATAAAAGGTCGGATGTTTTTCTTTTCCTTGTTCCTGATTGAAATGCTTATGATAAATGCTGTGAATGTTTTTTTCAAACAACTTTTTTACTACTGCTGTATGATTTCCAATTCTTCTCGGCTTATCCCAGATCGTATTGCTGTTAAAATCTCCTGTCAAAATTGAAAGCCCTGTTAGATACTCATCATAATGATGAATCGCTTTCCAGATCTGCTCTACATACTGCCCATCCGGATCGTTCCGATTGTTCGCCCAGATGGCAAAAAGTGTAAAGTCAACTTTTCCTCCCGTTACAAGGATCGGCAAAACTATTTTTAAATCCTGATTATGCTTTTCAATAAGCTGAAATCTATGATCACCATAAGAAAATACGCCAAGACCTTTATGCTTATTCTCACCAAACCATAACACATCATTCGGCTTACGAATTTCCGAACCGAAAATTAATTTATCCGGATGCTCACACTCCTGCACTACCAATATATCCGGTTTGTGTTTCAAGATCACACCAGCCTTTTTTCTGAATGCGCCTTGGCAGTTCCAGGTGATTAATTTCATTTTTTTCTCTACAAGTATGCAAGTGGAAATAAAACACTAAGTGCACTAAGTTCACAATAAGAACACGGAATTTATCGCTAATTAAATTCGAGTATCGAAAATATTTACTCTCTTTTTTTAGTCTAACCTTAGATTCAATTACACACAGATTTCCGTGCTCTCATTGTGAACTTAGTGCTCTCTGTGTTTTTTCCACCTTACATCGGATTCGCAAACCGCCTATCATACAAAAACGTCTTATCCGTCAA
>JBMQEM010000138.1:0-19367 GCA_049363815.1 Bacteroidota bacterium | reverse complement strand
ATGTGTTCCATTGAAATAAAAAATGACCGGAATATTGTTTTTTGCAAAATTATAGTGGTCGCTCCTCTGGTAATATTTGTTCGGGTCTGAATCGTTATCAAATGCCGAGTCCAGTTCAAGTTTTGTGAATTCCGAATTTGCATTGAAATTGATCTGTGCGAGTTCTTTACTTAACCGGTCGGCTCCGATCAGGTAGATATAATCCTTTACATTCATGCTGTCGTGTTTTTCGTCAGTTCTGCCAATCATATCAATATTCAGATTCGCAACTATCTTTGACAGGGGAACTATTGGATGTTTCACGTAAAACGAAGATCCGAGCAAGCCCTTTTCTTCTCCGCTTACATTCAGAAACAGAATGCTTCTCTCCGGACCACTTCCTTTTGACTTGGCATCCTGAAAGATGCGTGCCATTTCGAGTACAGCTGAGGTGCCGCTGGCATTGTCATCGGCACCATAATTTATTAAAGAGTCCTTTATGCCCAGATGATCATAATGAGATGAGATTACTATGTATTCATCCTTCTTTGATTTTCCCTCCAGGATTGCAAGTACGTTTTCTCCAACCAGGATCTTTGTGTCGCTCAGGATCTTTACACTACACTCCGCTTTCCTATGAATGTTTTTAGGTTTACTTTTTTTTTCGAGCGTTTTTATATACGCACTATATAACTTTTTATTTTTATGGGGTAAAAATGCTTCGGCGGTATTCTCATTCACGAAGAGAACAGGAATCTGTATGCGACTTAGCTCATCAGATAAAGCAGGATCGTTTTCTATCTGATGGATTACTCCGGGAATGCTGTCGACTACAATAAAGACTGAGGCAGGATTCTTTTCTGTTATACTCCTTATATAAGTCTGCAAAGATTGTTTCTGAAAATTTCGCAAAGTGTCATTCCCTTTTCTTTTTTTCCATTCCGGTTTTTTCCAGCGGACGATGAGATTTTTTCCTTTAACAGAGTTATCATCAAAATCATCGTAAGACTGATTTGAAATTCCGAAACCGGCAATAAGGAAATCGTTTAATATCAAAAAGGAATCTTTGGGATGATTGACATAATAGAAGTCCTTATAAAAAACGAAATACTTTCCTTCAATGGCAAGGTTCTTTCCTGTATTTGCCCGGACACTCAATGAATGTTTTTGGAACTGCACAGGAATATTCCATCCTGAATATTTCGATGCTAAAAATGCGGCAGATTTTTTCTGTCCCGGATAACCTGTTTCCCGTCCTTCCAGCGAATCAGCAGTTAAGACCATCAGGTAAGATCTGATAGAATCTTCTGATAAGGCAACTGCATAGTCTTTACTTACTGACTGGGAAAATGCAGTGGATGAAAACAGGAGTAAGAGTAGGTTTAAGGGTAAGTGTTTTAAAGACATAAGCTCCCCGACCTAACAAATTGCGATTTTATCAACGCGATTCTGATGGCGACCGCCTTCGAAATCAGTTGAAACAAAGGTCATTGTGAAGGTTTTGGCTTCTTCGGCAGAAATGAATCTGGATGGCAGACAAAGGACATTTGCATTATTGTGCTGGCGGGCTAAAGCTGCAAGTTCATTTTTCCAGGCAATGGCTGCACGGATCTGCTGATGTTTGTTTGCAGTGATTGCAACACCATTAGCGCTTCCGCATAGTAAAATACCCAGGTCCTTTTCACCGTTCTCAATACTTTCGGCCAGCGGATGTACAAAATCAGGATAATCGACAGAGGTCTCGGAATTGGTTCCAAAATCCTTAACTTCATATCCTTCAGAAATAAGGTATTCCTTAACAATTTCCTTGTAAGCGAATCCTGCATGATCGCAACCTATTGCTATTCTGGGTGTTTTCATCGTAATATTAATTAAGAAAGGTGACTTAATGGCCTATAACAAAAGTAGCATTTTGTTTTCAACATCATGGAAAAGTCAATAATTATAAACCTGGAAATAAAGCGAGTGCAAAACAATTTATTAACAGTAATTTTGTGTATTCATTGTATAAACGGTTATTAAGATGTGAGAAGAATGTCTTGTTTTGTTCACTTGTTAATCGCCTTAATCAAATTAAAACAGCAGTCAAGTAAAAGATGTTAGGGTTGTGTACCGACTTACGCACAAAATCAAGGGTGGTTATGAACCGGAGAGCTCCGGGTTTTTATACACCGGCCGGTAATTCACCACTTGTTAATATCCTACCATGAATTTATATTTCAAAGGATTGTGAAATGATAAACTGTTCATTACTCCAATAAAAAAGTGTGTAACTCGGAAGTCAAGTGAAATGTGAAGGAATTACAAACAGTATGAACAGGCTAATAATAGTAGTAGATTTTATAAATTTAAAAAATAAAATATGTTATGATTACTATTGATGAAAAGTTGGATCGGGTAGGCAAGCGGGGATGGCTGGATGTGAAAGTTGATCCGACAATCGATATCTTTGCAGAGATCGCTCGACTGAAAAAAGAAAAAAATGCAATTATTCTCGCCCATTATTACCAAGATGCAGACATCCAGGATGTTGCTGATTTTATCGGAGACAGTCTTGGACTTTCGCAGGAAGCTGAGCGGACACAGGCGTCGATCATTGTTTTCGCCGGTGTTCATTTCATGGCCGAGACGGCAAAAATTTTAAATCCGGATAAGAAAGTTGTTTTACCGGATCTGCGCGCAGGTTGTTCACTGGCAGATGCTTGCCAGCCTGTTGACTTCGCAGCATTCAAAGCAAAAAATCCTGATCACATTGTAATTTCGTATATCAATTGCTCAGCAGAGATCAAAGCCATGAGCGACATCATCTGCACCTCTTCAAATGCAATTGGAATCGTTAACAGCTTACCGCCTGAGCAGAAGATCATCTTTGCACCCGATAAGAATTTGGGCCGCTACATCATTAAAAAAACGGGCAGAGATATGTTGTTATGGAACGGCGCCTGTATGGTACATGAGATCTTTTCGCTTGAAAAAATTACCAGACTGAAAGCGATGCATCCCAAAGCAAAGCTGATCGCTCATCCTGAATGTGAAACTCCGATACTTGATATTGCAGATTTTATTGGTTCGACGACAGGTTTACTGAATTACACAAAAAAAAGTCCGGAGAAAGAATTCATTGTTGCAACTGAAACAGGGATTTTACATCAGATGATAAAAAACTCGCCTGAGAAAACGTTCATTCCTGCACCACCAAATAATGCCTGTGCATGTAATGATTGTCCGCATATGAAGTTGAATACGCTTGAAAAATTATATTTATGTCTGAAAGAAGAACTCCCTGAATTACTGATGGACGAAGCGATCAGAGTAAAGGCATTAATTCCGATAAAACGTATGTTACAAATTTCCAAAGACCTTGGTTTGTAATTTATCCAACTAAAAAGAACTATATGAAATTCCGCTTATTTTATATCTGCCTGATTTTTTCATTTGTAAATGTATTTGCACAGGATACCGATTCAACCGGCATCAGTAAATTCTATTATCCGAATGGAAATATTTCCAGCGAAGGCCGGTTACTAAAAGGTAAACCGGACGGCTACTGGAAAAGTTATTTTGAAAGCGGAAGAATAAAATCGGAAGGGAACCGATCGAATTTTAAATTGGATAGTTTGTGGAAGTTTTATAACGACAGCGGATTTGTAACAGCAGAATACAATTACAAAGAAGGATTGAAAGACGGACTTCAGAAAACATATTATGAAAATGGAATTATTCAATCCGAGGAAATGGATTCCATGAGTGTAAAGCATGGATTATTTAAGTTGTATGATACGGAAGGAAAATTATATAAAGTAATTCCATTTACAAGCGGTGTTGAAAACGGACTGGCAAAGGAATACAGAAAGGATGGCGTGCTGATAACAGTAACAAATTTCAGAAACGGTTATTTTCAAAAGGAAGAAAAAATAAACAGGATCGATAAGAATGGGTTGCGACAGGGACTTTACCGCGACTATTTCGAAAATGATAAAGTAAAAACGGAAGGATTTTATAAGGACGATAAGAAGGATGGAATTTTTAAAGAATATAATGCTGAAGGTCGTGTGATAAAGAAAGAAGAATACAGAATGGATGTGTTGATTCCTTCATTGGCAGAAGACAAAGAAAAATTCGAAGTAAAGAGAAAGTATTATCCGACCGGCGCTACGAAAATTGTCGGCACATACAAAAAAGGAGTTCCTGAAGGAGTTTTCAGAATGTATGATGAAAAGGGAAACATCGACAGCGCAAAAGTTTTTACTCAGGGAAAACTTCTTCGTGTCGGAAGAATGGATAATCAAGGGCTTGAACAGGGAGAGTGGAAGGAGTTCTATGAAAGCGGACAATTGCGGGCCATCGGAAATTATCTGGATGGAAAGCGTGAGGGAATCTGGAAGTTTACATATGAAAATGATTCTATGGAACAGACCGGTGCATACGTAAAAGGAAAACCAAATGGACCGTGGAAATGGTTTTATCCGGATGGTTCTGTAAGAAGAGAAGAGTCGTATAAGAACGGACTTGAAGATGGATTGATGAAAGAATATTCCAACGAAGGAGTTGTCATGGCCGAAGGAAATTATGTTGAGGGTAAGCAGGAAGGAGACTGGAAGTATTCAATTGGTGAATACATTGCAGAAGGAAAATTCATTGAAGGACGCGAAGATGGGATGTGGAAACAGTTTTATGATGACGGAAAGCTTGCCTTTGAAGGGGAATATTTAGACGGACAGGAAACAGGCTTACATAAATATTACTGGGCAAATGGCCGGATCAGACAGATCCGTTCATACCGTTTAGGGTTACCGGACGGAGAATGGAAGACGTATGATGAGAACGGAGCTGAAGTATTGAAAGAAACTTTTTCGAGTGGGAATTCGAGGAAGATAGAGGCGGAGGCGACGCCGGAGGGCGGGGAATAGTTAGTTGTCTTGTAGTGGATGTTTTTTTTTTAACACTAAGATCACTAAAATTTGTCACAATCCCGATAGCTATCGGGACACCTATGGAAAAAGTATCACTTGTGCTCTTGTGCTAAAAACTTAGTGCTTAGTGTTTTATTTTTTGCCATTGTTTCACGAGGAACAATTCATTTATAACTCAATTACTTTTTTATCACTTTCATTCAGATTCATGATCGTATATGAATTGATATTGCAAACTGTCATCAAATCAAAAACATTTATTAAGTCCTCATACGATGAATTATCTGAAGGTTTGATCAGGACAAAAACAGAATCATTAACAATTTTATTTTTTTGCATTAAAATTTTCCGGATAGAATTTGGTCCCTCGGTAAAAGTTGCAGGTAATGCCATAGCTGCTTTGTCTTCAGCTCCCATATACCATTTTAATCTACGGTCATTCATGATCAAAAGATTGAAGGCTTTTGATTCAGCTAACAAAGTTGGAGTTTTGGTTGAATGATTATCGGGCATTGTCAGATCAATGATCTGGTGACTCTTGAAAGTCGTTGTCATGATAAAAAAAGTCAGCAGTAGAAATGCAAGATCAACCATTGGAGTCATATCGATATGAGTGGAGGATCTTTTCTGACGAATTTTCCGGTGGCCGGAGGAAAGGTCTGTGTTGGTGGTTTGGATCTCTGACATGCTGTAGTTTATATGTTAGAGAAGCGTATTTGAAATTTCCATAAATTAAATGGTAGGAAAAAAATAAATGGTGCGTGCTAATTTGTCTGAAAAATTTAAACACAAGAACACTAAGTCCACAAGAGCACAGAATACTTAGTGGTCTTATTGTGAACTTAGTGTTCTTGTGTTGAAGTTATTGTTTCACGGGGAACAAAAAATTGTTTCACAGAAACTACTTTTTCTTTTTCCTGTGATAACTATTTCCACCTCTTAAAACCTTCACTGGTTTTTTGATCATGGTCACGTCACCTTGTTCGGAGATACGTGAGATCATTTTGAAATCGATCTGTTTGCGGAGGAGATCGCAGCGCATTACACGGATCCGTACAACATCACCCATGGTGTATTTGTGTTTGGTGCGCGAACCGATCACACAATAATTTGTTTCATCGAATTCGTAGAAGTCATCATCCAGATCGCGGAGTCGGATCATGCCTTCACATTTGTTTTCTATGATCTCTACATACAATCCCCATTCTGTTACACCGCTGATCACACCATCAAATTCTTCTCCAACCTTATCCTGAAGAAATTCAACCTGTTTGTATTTTGTTGATGCACGTTCGGCTTCAGAAGCTTTTATTTCCATCTGAGTACTGTGCTTACACTGCTCTTCAAGCAAAGCAGCATCGGCACCTCTTCCACCGGACAAATAATGTTCCAGCAGGCGATGAACAAGCACATCGGGATAACGACGAATAGGAGAAGTGAAGTGTGTGTAATAATCAAAAGCCAGTCCGTAGTGGCCGATATTTTCAGTTGTATAAACCGCTTTTGACATGGTGCGGATAGCAAGAGACTCAAGTACGTTCTGTTCTTTTTTCCCATGAACATCTTTCATCAAACCATTCAGGGAACTGGCGATCTCGCGGTCGTTTCCGATCTTTAAGGTATAACCGAATTTCCTTGCGAAGCCGACAAAATTTTCAAGCCGATCGCTTACAGGCGAATCGTGAACACGATACACAAAAGGTTTTTTCTCTACGCGAATTGTTTCTTCCTGTTTGCTGCTTTTCTTTTTCCCTTCAGAAACGATGTCGTGTTTCTTTCCGACAAACTCAGCGACAGAGCGGTTGGCAAGAAGCATGAATTCTTCAATCAACTTATTTGCATCTTTACTTTCTTTCAAATAGATACCAAGAGGCTTTCCTTTTTCATCCAGACGGAACCGCACCTCTACTTTTTCAAAAGCGATTGCACCATCTTTGAATCGTTCCTTGCGAAGTAATTTTGCAAGACGATCCATTGTCAGGATCTCTTCTTTCAAAGGCCCCTCACCTTTTTCGATCACCTCTTGTGCGTCTTCATAGGCAAACCGGTGATCACTGTAGATAATTGTTTTGCCGAACCACTTTCTGATCACTTCGGCATTTTCATTCATTTCAAAGACGGCAGAAAAACACAATTTCTCTTCATGCGGTCGAAGCGAACATACACCATTCGATAGTTTTTCGGGCAACATGGGAATCACCCGATCGACAAGATATATCGACGTTGCCCTGAAATAAGCTTCTTTATCAAGTTGTGAGGTAGGGCGTACGTAATGTGAAACATCTGCAATATGAACACCGATCTCATAATTTCCATTTGGTAATTTCTGAATTGAAAGAGCATCGTCAAAATCTTTTGCGTCGACAGGATCAATGGTAAAAGTGGTGATCTTTCTGAAATCGCGTCGTCGTTTTATTTCGTCTTCAGGAATTGCAAGAGGAATTTTTTCTGCTTCTTCTTCTACACGTTTCGGGAACTCCAGCGGAAAACCATATTCCGATAAGATGGAATTCATTTCCACATCATTCTCTCCCGGCCAGCCTAAAATTTTCGTGATCTTACCGATTGGGTTCTTGGTACCTTTAGGCCAGTCAACGATCTCTGCAATCACTTTTTGTCCGTGCTGTGCATTGTTGATCATATTTTGTGGAATGAAAATATCCACGAGCATCTTAGAACTATCAGGAACAACAAAGGCATATTTTCCGGAAAGCTGGACCATCCCCACGAATTCTGTCTTGGCGCGATCCAGGATCTCCACCACTTCACCTTCCAGTCGTTGATTTCTGTGTCGCGCATAGAGGTAGATCTTGACTTTATCTCCATGTAAGGCGTTTTTTACATTTTTCGGAGCGATATAAACATCATCTTCATCATTTTCGCTTAAAATGTAGGCAGCACCGCCGGTAGTAATATCAATAATACCCTCCAAATAGGCATGTTTCGGTTTCAGCTGAAATTTTCCGCGCTCGGTTTCAATGACATCGCCTTTGTCTTGTAATTCGGCAAGAATAAACAGAATTTCTTTCTTCAGATCACCGTTAAGCTCATCAACATTGACTTCTTCACCTCTTGTTTGTCTGAGGAATTCTGAAAAAGCAGGCTTTATGATGCGCGTTAATTGTTTATAGTTATAGAGGGTATTCGGGTGGCGGTTAAAACTCTTAAATATTTCCGCCAGTAAAAAAGTTCTTGACGGATCGTCGGCCTTTTTTTTGTTTTTACTCATTGTTTTGATAATCTCTGTTTGGGTCACAATTCTTCATGACCAACAACAAATTCATTTGTTAGTTTCACGTGACAACATAAAGTTACCGTTTCATTACTTAGAATGCCAACTCTCTCTAAATAATTATAACCTCAGTCCGTTAATAACCTTCAAAAAAATCTCTGTAATAATGCAACGAATATGTGAAAAAAGCGTTTCATAACTTTTAAAATTCGATTAAGGCTGTGTGAGCCGCAGGATTAATTTTACGATAGACCAACTAAACAATACCAATTAATACCAACCAAAACCAGAAAAAATGGAAAACAAGAATCAGGAACAAGGCAAGAACAAAGGCACGATATGGATCGTATTGTTGATCTTGTCTGCCGTTCTGAACATTTACCAGTGGCGCAACCACACAACATCTGTCAGCAACTACGAATCGAAAGTTGATACACTTGTTGTAGAAAAGGTGAATGTGGAGCAAGAGTTGTCGGAAACAAAATCAGAACTTGAAAAATACCGCGGTATTTCTTCTAATCTGGACAGCTTACTGAACGAGGCTCAGGCAAAGATCGACGAGCAAGCGAAAAAGATCAGAGGACTAGGCGCCAGTGCGAAAAGCTCAAAAGAGCTGAACGAAAAACTGAAACAGCAGCTAGCGGATCTTCAGATCTTACGCGATGAATATCTGACACGTATCGATTCATTGCTGATGGCCAACAAACAATTGGTTACAGAGAAAGAAGAACTTACAAGTACAAATCAGAATCTGACAAAGAATCTTGAAACAACGGTTGCTACTGCATCGGTGTTAAAGTCGGAGTATATTAAAGTCGCTACCTTTAAGCGTAAAGGCAATGGAAAATATACAGAAACAGCACTTGCAAAGCGTACACATAAACTAAATGTTTGTTTTGATGTACTTGATAATAAAATTGCAAAGACGGGCGACAAAACAGTTTATCTGAAGATCACCGAACCGGGCGGAAAGCAAATTGGAAACAAGAGCACAGGCTCTGCATCTTTCAAGACCTCTACCGGAGAAGAAGTAATGTATGCGGCATCAACGACTCTTTCTTATACAGGAGTTAAACAAAATGTTTGTATGGATTACGAAGAGCAGGAAGACAAAATGTTCCCTCCTGGAACCTATATGGTTGAAGTGTACATTGACGGCGTACTTAGCGGTGCCGGATCAGCCGTACTTCGGTAATTAGAAGACGAGATATTTTTTAATGAATGCACGGTCGTGAATGACCGTGCATTTTTTTTTGAGATCAGCGATGAAGCTGACGACAATTCAATTGTTATTGGGTTGTACTTAGTTTTAATGAACACCATGTTTTATTTCGCAACCACAGCGTCAAAACCTTTTCATTCAAATACATTGTAAAAACCCCAATAAATAAATAAAACGATCAGGGCGAGGTACACAGTACTATTCAATGTGAAGACACATTTTGGAAAAAAATGCCAGACGGAGTTTTTGAGAATTTTGACGTTGATGGTCAGAACAGGAATAATGAGAACTAACAATAAGAATGGGATATAAGATGAAATAGTTACCAGCGACAATGAACCATCTGAATAGGGTGCGGGAAAAAAGTAGAGATTCATTTCTGTTGATAACAGAAAAACATAAAATGCCATTATAATGCTCAAAGGAAACATGAGCAGCCGGTACCCCCGGTAAGGTATATTCTTTTTGCTGAACAGAAAGCTGACAGCAAACAGTAATGCCGAGAAGACGAAAAAAACAAAACACAATTTCAGAAACAAATCTACTCTTGAGCTATTGAGAGGGGTTTTATATTCCTTAAGCTTTTGAAATTCCGAATTTGCCGGAAAAAGTGCCGGGATTTCCCGGTAATGATCACCTTTTGCCAACTCTTCACGCAGATCGAATTTGATTTGGTTAGAATAATCGTGATAGAAATACAGATAGGTAATGCCGGCATTCAGATCAAGGATGGAGGTTAATAGTGTACCATCGCCATGTTTTGGGCGACAAACATGCATAGTATCAGAAAGAGCGGTGCAGAATGCCAGTGACGAATCGATTTTGTTTGCCAGGAATGCAGTACCATTTTTATAACGAGCCTGCCTGATGCTCTTGAAGTCGGTGATGGTTGAAGGACAGAAGTTCGCAAGAACATATTTGGGGTCATTTCCCAGAGTTAATTCATAAGGTTCGACAACAAGATATTTGCCGGATCTGTCGACATAAAAGAACACATCGTTACTTAGCTTGCTGTGATCGTATTGTTCAATATAAACTTTTACCTCATCGACGGTTTTGCAGGTATGTAAAATGTCTTTAAGATAATTTGTACGACTTGCGATTGGTTTTTTATCAGACAGGTCACGTTTTTTTTCAGGAGTTGCAGTAGCCAACGTAACAAATGCAAGTCCGAATTCATTCATTCCCGTTTGTGGAGCAAAACCAAATTCGCCATCAGCCCTTGCACCTGTGAAGGCTGTTCCATAACCATTGGTTTCAAACCAGATTCTCGGTGTTTCAAACCAGGTGTCATAGTTGCTGCCGACCATGGTTTTGTTACCAACTGAAACCTTATAAGTGCTGCACGCCCACGCAGGCGTAAAGCAATTAAGAACAAATAATAATAGAAGAAATCCGGAATGGAATTTTGTCATAAAAAGGAATTGGTGAGTTTCGAACGAAATGTGGTCGCAAAAATTGAAGCCCGGGTCTTATACCAGAAGAATTTATATTTTATTCTTTATGTGTTGCGATTGATGGAATGAAGATATAAAAACCTTAATCATTATCATCATCATTTTTACGGCCTCCGTTTTTCTTCTTTTCCTTTTCATCTGACCGAATACTGCTACGAACCCGATTTATTTCATTTTTATCCATTCTTTCATTTGACCCGTTCCTCATTCTTATATCGTGTTCATCGCCGCTCTTGTGACAAGACACACAATCCGAAATGTTGAAGATCCCTTCTTCCCGGTGTTCTTGTAAAATTTTATTCTGATTGTGTTCGTGACAACCAAAGCAGGAATAGGTTTTAAAGTTGTTACGGACGTGACAGGTACTACATTCTATGTTATGGTCCTTATCAAGGATGAAAAACTCAGAATGGTCGAAAGTGGCAGGTTTCCATTGACTCACTGAATGACATCTATCGCAATTGTCTGTGATGAAGGAGTGGAAATCATCAGATGGTCTCTTGTGACAAGAAGTACAGTTATTTTTTCCCGTGCCGAGAATTTTATTGTGGTTAAAATTTATATCCGATTTCCAATCGCTTGTATTGTGACAATCTTTGCAGGTTGAAGACAGTAAAGCATGAAGTGAGTCGACCGGTTTGTTATGACATGAGTTACAATTACCAATTACAGTTTCTGACAGTAGTTCATGTTTAAAACCGCTTATCGATTGTCGGGGAATCCGGCCTTTGTGATCTGTATGACAAGCAGTGCATTTTTGATCAGCAAGATTTTCATGAAACAAAACTTTTTGATTCAGGATTTCACTGTTAGATTTTAATGTGCCTTTACCGATGTCTGATAATTTGTGACAAGCAATACATTTTTCATTTGAAATACCTTTGAAGGGCACATGGCACGACAAACATTTTTTATTTAAATTCTGATGATCCTCAACCAGTTCTCCCGGACTTATGGTAGAATGTGGAAAGAGATACATTAAACAAATGCAAACGACCATTATTCCAAATGCAATCGTTTTTTTCATTTAGTAAAAATTATTATTGTTAGAATATGCAATAAAGATAGAATAGCAAGAATTGCGGTAATTGGCAGATGAACCGATTTCCATTTTTTCATTGCGTCAACAGTAAGAGAGTCGAAGTGGAGCAGCTTTTCCACTTCTTCAGGCTTCAATCCCGATGCAATCAGTTCTTGTTTTTTGCTTTTAAAAGAATCATTTGCTTTTTTCAGTAAAAATTTTCCAACCAAACCACTGGCGACAACGACCAGGAGCATGACTATTGCTAACCATGGCAATAAAGCATTGAAGTGTACACCTGCATGCACCAGTAGCATTACTGATCCGGACCAAGCAAGATACTCGTGTAGTTCGAGGAGTTTTTTCGGAGAACCGGACTGAATTATTTTCCGTTTTCTTAAAGAGTAAATGAATGAAAGTAAAATAACAACAGTACCGGTTAATCCCAGGTGCCTGCCGATAAAAACTAAACCGAAACGATGTAAAAAGTAGTCAATCAATATAGCAAGCAGAATCATTAATGCATACCACCGAAGGAATGGCAAAAAATATTGTGCAAGCAAAGACTTCTTCATATAGTAACCCCTAAACCGATCAAATGTCGATAAAGCCGGTAGTATATCTAATGATAAAGGTCATTCAATCAACCCACACTTGTCGGTTCACTTTAGCATTTGTGGCATTTGATAGTTAAAAAAATTAGGTAATTCGGTGTAGTTTGTTTTAAGTAAACTAATCAAAAGAACGTTATTCGATCAATGTGACCCCTTTCAGATCAGCATGATTGTTTTTCAAAAAGGCGTATGTAATTTTGTCTACCCGGCAATCTATAAACTGAACCTTTTTAAAACGGTCGTTATTTTTGAAAAAAGTATTATGAATAATAGCGTTTTGAAATTTTACATTGTAAAATGTGCAGTTCTCAAAATGACAATCTTCGATTAATCCTTCAAAAACACTGTTGCTTAAATTTGTGTTTTTGAATACTGTAAACTTCCAGACTGCATTTTTTATAAGGTTCAACTCGAAATTTACCCCGGATAGTTTTGCAGCGGAAAAATCTGCTTCTGAGAAATCACACTTTTCAATATTATTTTTTAAGAACTCTGCATCAATAAATGAGCACGAATTAAACCGGTTGTTAAGTAAATTTGATGAATGAATTTTACATCCGCTAAGATCTGACACCGAAAAATCACAGGATTCAATATTGTTTTTTGCTAACAGAAGCCCGGACAAATCAGATCTTATGAATTTGCAATTTCTCATATTTGAAGAACTGAATTTGTCTTTAAGATTCTTCAATCCGGAGAAGTCGGCATCTGCCCAATTTCCTTGTGACATATCCCAACGCATTCCATACTTTTTCTCTTCAATAGAATTACCAACAGAATTTTTTTCCGGTTCCCGGACATTTTTTTCCTGCTCAGCAACCGTGTCATTTTGAAAATTTTCGGAAAAATAGTTCAGATCTACACTGAAAATTTCAGCAAGCCTGTTCAGAGTCGTAATGTCGGGCATTGATTCACCTCTTTCCCATTTGCCGACGGCCTGAGAACTGATAGACACGCGCTGAGCGAGATCAGCCTGTGACAGATTATTTTTTTTCCTTGCGGTGGCAATTCTATTGCCAAGGGATTTAGAATTTAGCATCGTTTTAATTTATGTTTTGATGCAGCAAAGGTATTTCGTCAAATGGCCATCATGCAAAAATATCCGGCTACTTTTGGTTGTTATTCGACTACCATCAGTTGTTTTTTGACCACTTGGGGTAGTTTGGCTTAAAAGCCCCGGGTTCTAAGAGATATGTGACCTTATTCTTCCGGCCTTAATACAAAACCGATAAGGTTGTCGAACATTTCAATCTGACCATCAGATATCATTTGAAATTTATATTCGACAGAAATGTTGTTTTCTCCAACTATTTTAATTCGGTTTCTTTTAACACTATAATTAAGCAAAAGGCTATTGGAGAGAGAATCAGCAGGCGTTATCAAAAGGATGCCATCATTCTTGAAATGGTATGTGCTGCCGGTTATGTCGACATGCCATCCGGGTTGCTTAAATTCGCAATTGACAATTTTCCATTTACCAATGATACCTCTTTCAGATAAAGTCTGAGCGAAAGAATCAAGATTAAAAACTACAATAAAGAAAAAGGCAATCGACTTACATTTCATCAAAATTCAGAAAACACCATTTGTTTAAATACTACACCAAACCGGTTTCGGATAGCTATGAGCTTATTCCTTCACCAATTTCCCTTGCTTAAAGATAACGTTATCATTTATTACCTCGTAAAGATAAATCCCTGAAGGAAGAAGATCGGTAGCGACGGTTGTGAGATCAACAAACTCATGATGAAATAAAACCTTGCCTAAAATATCGGTGATGGTAAATGTTTTTGAAGACTGATTGTTGGGAGTGTTTATCGTCAGATTGTCACTGAATGGATTGGGATACACAGAAACCTCTGCTGCAAGCAATTCGTCTGTTATGTCTGTCGACTTAGAGTGTTCGATTATAAAACGATCTATTGCTGCGCTTCCGCCGCCATTGTAAGTAGGGGTATAAGCACGGACACCAACTTTATGCGTTGTAGATGTTGCAACAAAAGAATAATTATTCGTGTGCCAGACAGTGTCTGCAGAACTGAATATGGCAGACTGATTCACATCAACATCATCAAGGAACAGATGCCAGACACAATCGCCACTGCCGCCCCAACGGTTTGATCCGCAATAATCATATGAGATCGTATAGGACAAACCTATCGTAAGACCAGTAAGGTATTGAAACATTCCTTCGCCCGTATTCGGATTTCCGGCAAGACAACGGGCATAAATATTTCCATTGGATGCAGTCGGCGGAATGGTAGAAGGGCACAATGTCAAGTTACCTTCATCAGGCCCAATGCCGACATTGGAGTAGTCTGTCCAGCCATCTGGAGGTGTGTTTGTTTCACAAACAGTTGCAGAACTCCATAATTCCAGGGAAAAATTTGTGAAACTCTGACCCGAAAGGAGATTGCTAATCAGTAAATAAAACGGAAGGAGTAGATATTTTTTCATGTGTGTTTTTTTAGATCCCGAAAGCACCAGGAAAAAGTGACGAATCTTTTATTTGCAAACTAAACTACGAATTATATTTGAATTGGCAAGTCCCTACTAAAAAATCGTATTGTCGTTCAGCAGCCAATTGCAGATGTTAATTCACAAAATAAAACCCAAAATTGTTATTTTTTCTTCGGTTTTGGGGCGAGGTTTTTCTCATACATTTCGATCCAGTCTTTTGCACTCATCTTTTTCATTAATTCTCCAATGAGTTTATAGGGAATTTCTTCCATCTTTTTGAACCGGACACAGCTTTTACCCATATCAAGTTTTTGCTTGCTGTGTTTGGGATATTCGTCCACAAACCATTTCAACAATTTAGGATTTGCATAAATACCCATGTGATAAAAATTAATGGATCCTTTTTGTGATGCAATTCCCGCAAACGGAAGCGGCTCTTCGGGTTTGCAATGATAGCCTGCCGGATACAATTTGTGCGGAATCACATAACCCAGTCCACCGTAACTAATAGCAGGCTCAAATCCCTTCGGAAGATTTTTAACAATTACTTCGTGAAGTTTATTGAAAGGTTCAACCCGGTCTTCGGGAAGGTTGATCAAAATTTCATTGACGGTTTTGCCTTGCGCTTTCATGAGAATTATTTTAGTTCAAATATACAAATGAAAAAAGACACCTAAAAAAGTAAAAATGGAAATTTAAATGTGGATTAAAGATCCATAGTTCGGGAGCGAAGGATTGGGAATTCATCGCAACAGGGTGCTATTTTTCATAAGTAACGAAATTAGAAATCGGTGTAGAACCACTTGTTCATTTCCTCATTCGTTTATTTATTTTGTGGCCGGCGTTTTTTCTGAGGGCTCCAATTATTTATTTTTGTACTGAACTTCAACACTAGGATTCAATGATTGAATGTTGTTTATAAACTCTTTTTTTTCCTTTGGTGAGATAACAACAGAGTCATATTCACTATACGATATTTCAATTCTATCCATTGAAGTCGCCGGCGAACTAAAAGGATTATTTGTTTCTGAAAGTTTCTTTATCGAATTAATATCAATGGTCTTGTTGAATAAAAACCCACACCTGATCGTTAAACGATGCCCATTGATCTCATAATAAGTTGTCATAAATAAATGTATGATAAAAAAAATGACCGCCAGCAGGATTTCAAGCCCTGACCAACTTGGTTTATCGGATAAAACCAAAAACAATAATGTACCAAACACTATGATAAGTGGTATAACCAATTCAACTCCGATTTTTGATTTATATACTTTCGACATTTAATTTATTTTGTATGTGGTGAGGTAGTTAGACACTGCAAAATAAACAGAAATTCAGTTTGAAAATTAAAAATGAAAACAATTCAATACCAGGGAACCAAAAGACCTTGAAGGACCTATTCGTTTTATAGGGCGCACATTTGGTTCAGAACTAATTCTTATACCACATTTGGTTTCCTAATAAAGCTGCCGGTAATTGTGCCGAAAGCAACTTGTCGGGATTTTCTTCAAGTCCCAATTACATGTTGTAATTTTTCGTTTGCATTAAAAATCCACAGCTCGGGAGCAAAGGATTGAAAATCTTTCGCAGCTGACTAACATAACAGTTATTTTTATTTTGTCCAGGGCTCTTTTAATTTGGAATCCATAATTTTTTGGCCATCATAAATACTTAGTCCTTGCCAGCTTCCAAACCAGACTTGTTCTTTGTTATCTGCCAAAATACTTAATGTAACATTAGAAGTTAAACCATTTTCAGTTGTGAATTGTGTGAAAGCATTGCCATCATAGCGATAAACACCGTAGCCTTCGGCCGTGAACCAAATGTTCCCCCGGCTGTCTTCGCAAAAATTATAAGTTTCTTCACCTTTAATAATTCCATCTTTAGTAAAGTTGGTGTATGTTTTACCATCAAATTTACTGACACCACCATAAAAAGTTCCGATCCAAATATTTCCTTTTTTGTCTTCCAGAATATCTGCGGCATTATTGTCGGTTAGTCCATTTTTATTTGTTAAATGTGTAAACTCACCATTCTTGTATTTTAAAATCCCATTGCCATCTGTAACAAGCCACATCGTTTCATTTTTATCTTCAACAAATTTTAAAACTAATTTATCGGAAAGCATTGGTTTTGGATCTTCCACCTTTGTTTCAGGCAACATAAACGGAATAAATTTTTTTCCATCAAAGTGACTAACCCCGCCAATCGAGCCAACCCAAATGAGTCCAGCCCTGTCTATTGCCAGCCCCCATATTTCTTCATTTTGCAATCCCGCTTCTGTCGAGAATACCGTAAACTTTTCTCCATCATATTTTATAAGCCCGGAAGATGTTCCAAACCAGATGTTGCCAACGTTATCTTCAACTATTTTTCTAACCGAAAACCACTTTCGGATTTGTTCAATGGTAACTTTTTCAAGCTTCTGACCATTGTAACGTATAATCCCATCAGTATTTGTTCCAAACCAAAAGTTTCCTTTTTTATCCTGGTACATTGTCCTTACGAACTCCGTCACCATTCCATTTAAATTGGAGTGAATTTGCGGAAACGTTGTACTTTGATTTAAATTATCTGACGGATTTTTTATTTCAATTTCTGTATTATCATCAATTGCTTTTTCTTTCATCTGTACTGAGCAAGATGTCATTTGATAAACTAAAATAAAGAGAAGTACTTTTTTTATTTTAGAAATTGTCTTGCTTGCATGGTTGGCCATGTTGGTGGATTTATAATAGTTGAAAACGTTTGGATTAAAATAACCAAATTCACCAACCCGCTCTTTCAGCGAGCTTTGCGAAATTACAGCATTCGGAGTAATTCTCTAAATTAAACAAAATTTTGTTGTGGATTAAAAACCCACAGCTCGGGAGCGAAGGATTGAAAATCCTTCGCAGCTGTTTTTTGTGGATTAAAAATCCACAGCTCGCAAGCAAAGGATTTAAAATCCTTCGCAGCGGTAATCTTTCTCAGTTGGTTCGGTCAGCTTGATCAACACAATTCATTCGGTTATTTTTAGCATCTTATTTATTTTAAAAGAAATGCTGTCAGCATAAAATTCAGGACCACATATATGACATTTTTTAATTTCATAAAACTCTTTTGGTGCATTTGCATTGTCAAATATTTTTTTTCCCATCTCAAATGGAATAACTTCGTCTTCGGTGCTATGAATAATTAGAACCGGTTTTTTAAAATTTCTGATTGATTTGTAAGAACAATATTTTTCGCTTACAAGCAATCGTCCAAAAATACCGGCAGTTTTTGCAGCTATGTCTTTGTGAGATGAAAAAGCACCTTCAATAACTAAAGCATCTATGTCTGCTTGCCATTGTTGTGCTACAACAGCCGATAAGTTTCCGCCTAACGATTGTCCATATAAAACCAATTTTGTGTTCTTTACGTCTTCCCTGCTTTGTATATATTTCACTGCTGAATTCCCGTCTTGCAATACATTGTCTCTGGTTGCTTTTCCTTCTGAAAACCCAAAGCCACTATAGTCAAAAACGAACGCCTGAAATCCATATTTTAATAATGGCGTAATTGACTGATACTGGCTTAATATAAAACCCGAGTTGCCATGAAAATGAAGTAATGTAGTTGTAACATCTATGTTTTTCGGTTTAATTAACCATCCGTTAAGTTTGTTCCCGCTCTCACTTTTGAAAATAATGCTTTCTATTGTAAAGTCGAGATTGATTGTGTCTTTGTTGTTTTTCAAAAATGTCGGCTGTAAAGTCTTAGTGTTAAACTCTACAATGGTTGTGTCATTTTTTGTCGATGTCGTTATTGTGACTTTATCTTTGTCTGTTGGTATTTTGGGCAGGCTTGTCGGTTGCAAATACATTTTATTAAAACTGCATGCAGTCAAAAAGATCATTGTTGAAATTGTCAAAAGATTTCCAAATTTCATAGGTACTATTTTCTACTATTACTATAAGAACAGGTGCGGCTACTGTTTGTTTTATTGAGAAATATAATGATGTTTTGTGAATCTGTGCCAACCCTTTTTGTTTTTTGATTCAACGGCCCAATGAAACCCGTCTTCTGGGTCTGGCCAATAGATCATTCTCGCAATCCCCGCAGGCATTTCTGCTTCAAAACAAATTGCGTTAGGATGAATATCCGTGCCATCTGATAAATATCCTTGCGATATTTTTCCATCGGAAGTAAATGACCAAAACGAAATTTTATCACCGTTCATTCCTATGATGGCAATTTCATCATACGATTTTGACCCAAACTCCCACTTAGCGTTCATTTGAATATAATTTTCTCCAAGTACCTTGGTAAATGTGCGATTGCATTTGACTTTTCCCATTTCAGAAACACCTGTAGCAACCCATGAACCAATCAAGGGTTGAAGAATACCCAGTTTTCCTCTGCCTTTTTTCCATTTGAGTGAATTTGTTGCCATAATGATTGACGGTTTAGTTTGTTGATTTTTTTTTGTGGCTCAACGAATT
>JBMQEM010000137.1:0-4986 GCA_049363815.1 Bacteroidota bacterium | reverse complement strand
CAAATTGGACGTAATGGTCCTAACGGCGGACGTGGTATCAGATAATCATTTTTAATTTTTATTCCTTCATCAGGATATTGGATGATATCCTGATGAAGAATAAATTTCAGCGATCAGGATGAGGACTGAACTCCTTATCCTTTTGCTTGTTTAATTCACATAGAAAATTTACTAGTAATTAGTTTAATCGTCAGCAATTAAACCTTGCCCGGACTATGGTGAGCATTAAAGTGCTTCAAATTGTCGAGGGTAGTTGGCAACGATTGAAAATAAAATTTATGCGGACCAGTATAATCCTCGCCTTGATTATTTTATTCAGGCTCCCTGCATTTTCGCAATACAGGGGAGGAAATTATAGTGGCTCATCAGTAAGCATCAGCTCTTGCGTTTCTTTATACTCACCTTTTTCAGGAGGATCCAATGATGGATCTTCTGTATCTCAAACAGTTTCTTGTTCAAGTTCAGCAAATATTTACAAAGGTGGCTCCTACGATGGTTTTGGGGTGACAATGACAACATGTACCATGGTTGAAATTTACAAAGGCGGATCTTATCATGGTTCGTCAATGAGTGCCATTGTATGTGCGACGACAATTTATAGTGGCGGTTCATTTGATGGTGGAGAAACGAACTCATGGAATAATTGTATAGGAAGTGTTTTTAAAGGTGGTCCATATTCCGGATCATCAGTGAATAAATTTGATTGTACCGTCGCAGCCTCTATATTTTCCGGTGGAGCATACGATGGTTTTAGTCTGAGTGCCGGCATTTGTGTCACTTCTTCGCCGCCAATTTATACCGGTGGCCCTTATGATGGATTTGCAGCAAGTAAAACTTCATGTATTGTTTCTGCTTCTATTTTCAAAGGTGGGTCTTACAGTGGTCATTCGGCGATTACAGTTTCAAATTGTTTCTTCTCATCTCTCAATATATTTTTTGGTGGACCATACGATGGTTCAGCTGCCGATAAATATGCTCCGTGCCCTACAGCTTATTCTATTTACTCCGGTGGTTCATATGACGGATTTAACCTGAACAGCGCTTCATGTGCTCCGCCAATTACTGCAATTTATCACGGAGGTCCTTATGATGGATTCAGTTTAAATTCTGCAAGCTGCGCTGTTGCAGCAAGTATTTTTAAAGGTGGATCTTATGACGGATTTTCATCTTCAGCTACTACTTGTCTTTATTCAAATATGATATACAGAGGAGGTCCTTATGATGGAGCGTCCGTTGATCGTTTGACATGTGCTGTTGCTGCCAATATTTTTATCGGGGGTTCCTATGATGGCTTCTCTAACAATGCATTCGTAGCTTGCCCAAGTCCGATCAATATCTATAATGGCGGATCTTATCATGGATTTGGTTCAAGTAGCATTACCTGTGTTTCAGTTTCTGTATTTACCGGTGGTTCCTTCAGTGGCTCGTCTGTTAGTACAGTTTCTGCTTGTACTTATTCAGCCAGCATTTATTCAGGTGGATCTTATGATGGACATGGTCTTGATCTTACATCATGCCAGTCTACTATATATTCCGGCGGATCTTTCAGTGGCTATTCAATGACTAGCTTTAGTTCTTGTCTGGCTGATATTTATAAAGGTGGATCATACGATGGTCATGCTCTCAATTCTATAGCCTGCGCACCTGCTATCACTACTATTTATCAGGGTGGTTCTTTCAATGGCTTCTCTGTAAACAAAACAACTTGTTCGGTAGCCGCTGTAATTTTCAAAGGCGGATCATACGACGGGCATTCTCTTTCCGGAACTTCTTGTCCTTTACCTGTGACCAGTTTCTATAAAGGCGGACCTTATCAGGGAAGTTCTGTAAGTAGTGTTTCTTGCGGACCGTTGAGTGTGATCTTTAAAGGTGGTTCATACGATGGATCTTCTATGACAGGAACTTCATGTCCGGTTGCTGCCGGCATATTTACGGGTGGACCTTACGATGGATTTTCAGCGAACAATATTGCATGCTCACCATTGACGCAGATTTACTACGGTGGATCTTATAGCGGCTTCTCAATGGATAAAATTTCATGTAGTGTCGTGTCTTCTATTTATCTCGGTGGTTCATACGATGGTTTCTCTGCAAACATTGATGCATGTCCGGCACCTGCAGGATCTATTTTCGCCGGTGGTCCTTTCGATGGTCATTCTAAAGGTGTAAGAAATGAATGCGCAACGTTGTTCACATTCTTAAACGGAGGTATTCATGATGGTGGTGCTCTTGCAAGTACAGGATGTCTTGTTCCATTGCCGGTTGAACTGCTTTATTTTAATGCTCAACTCACCGATCAGACAACGAATCCAAATGTTCTTTGTACGTGGGCAACAGCAAGTGAAACGAATAATGATTTCTTTACTGTGGAAAAAACAATCGACTTCTTTATCTATGAAAAAGTTGGTATTGTTCCGGGTAAAGGAAACTCAACACAATTCCAGTCATACTCATTTGTTGATCCAAGACCATACCCGGGAACATCCTACTATCGCTTGAAGCAAACTGACTTTAATGGCAATGAAGAATATTCCAGAACTGTTTCTATAGATCTCAATAAACCTGATGAGTTAACTTTAGAAGTTTATCCGAATCCTGTTGTCGGTCCTTTCATCAACGTAAGTATTTCCGGAAGCCGCAATCAGGAAGTAGAACTGAAGATCGTTGACATGCTTGGTAAGGAACAGTATTCACAAAACATAACTTTACAAGACAGAGTTGCATCTGTTGCAATAAAGAATGATCGCTTCATAAGCGGAATCTATTATGTGATCGTAAATAGTGGAACGAAGGAAAAGGTGTTTAAGAAGATCATGATTCAGTAGGATCTGAATTGAAATGATTCCAGGTTTGAAGGTTCGCAGGTTTTCTGGTTCGTATCCAAAACCTGCAAACCTATAAACCCGTCAGCCTGTTAACCTGCCCGCCTTTTAAAATGTGAATCACCACCAAAGAAAACTTCTAAATTTTGCCAATACCCGAACTTTTGTCCTAATCAGTTGTTTATGAGTACATAAAACCCTCGAAAAAGGTTGGATTTCACTCCCTGAAAGCCTACCTTTGTACTTGATTTTAAAGCAGAAAGGCAAAAAATGATAACGGTAACAGAGCGCGCCAAAGAAAAAGCGCTGGAATTGATTCAAAAAGACCATAAACCGGCTGATTCGTTCATTCGAGTTGGTGTGGAAGGTGGCGGTTGTTCAGGTTTGACTTACAAACTTGACTTCGATAATGTGCAATTGCCTGAGGACAAAGTGTTTGAAGATAAGGGGATTAAGATCGTTTGTGATAAGAAAAGCTTCCTGTACCTGATCGGTACTGAGCTCGATTTTTCAGACGGACTGAATGGAAAAGGATTCTCTTTTATCAATCCAAATGCTTCCCGTACTTGTGGTTGTGGAGAAAGTTTTTCGGTGTAATTTTTTTTGCCCGAATTCCTTAATTAGATTAAGTCTGATTAAAGATAACGTTTGATTACGTTGTTTTTAATTTAATAAAGAAGAAAAAAATACCAGGGACTAAATCCCATTGACACATGTCAGATACAAAGATCATAGACGACGTTACCCAAAGCGAATACAAGTATGGCTTTGTCAGTAATATCGAATCCGATAATGCACCGAAAGGATTGAACGAAGATATCGTTCGGTTCATCTCTGCAAAAAAAAATGAACCGGAATGGTTACTCGAATGGCGATTGAAATCTTTTCGTCACTGGCTAACTATGACTGAGCCGAAATGGCCGAATGTTCATTATCCTGAAATTAATTTCCAGGACATCATCTATTACTCTGCACCAAAACAAAAAATTACGCTCAACTCTCTTGATGAAGTTGATCCCGAAATTCGTGCAACATTCGATAAACTCGGAATCTCTCTCGAAGAACAAAAACGTTTAACAGGTGTTGCAGTTGATGCTGTCATCGACAGCGTTTCTGTAAAAACGACTTTTCGCGGCGCACTCGCTGAACTGGGAATTATTTTCTGTTCATTCAGTGAAGCAGTTCATGATCACCCTGAACTTATTAAAAAATATCTTGGCTCTGTTGTTCCAAGTACAGATAATTTTTATGCAGCATTGAACTCAGCTGTTTTCAGCGATGGTTCTTTCTGTTATATTCCAAAAGGTGTTCGTTGTCCAATGGAATTATCAACGTACTTCAGAATTAATTCTGCCGGCACCGGACAATTCGAACGAACACTTATCATCGCTGATGAAGGTGCATTCGTTAGTTATCTCGAAGGTTGCACAGCACCTATGCGTGATGAAAATCAATTGCATGCTGCAGTAGTAGAAATTTACGCACACAAAGATGCACAGGTAAAATACAGCACAGTTCAAAACTGGTATCCGGGCGATAAAGAAGGAAAAGGCGGTATCTATAATTTCGTTACCAAGCGCGGAATCTGTGCCGGTGATAATTCCAAGATCTCCTGGACACAAGTTGAAACAGGATCATCTATCACCTGGAAATATCCGAGTGTGATTCTTAAAGGCGATAATTCAGTCGGCGAATTCTATAGTGTTGCTGTTACAAATAATTATCAGCAAGCCGATACCGGAACGAAAATGATTCACCTGGGAAAAAATACAAAGAGTACAATTGTATCAAAAGGTATTTCCGGTGGACATAGTCATAACAGTTACCGCGGACTCGTTCGTATTTCACCCAAAGCAGAAAATGCCCGCAACTACTCGCAGTGTGATTCACTATTACTTGGCGATAAATGCGGCGCGCATACTTTCCCATACTTAGAAGTAAGTAATAAATCAGCAACAGTCGAACACGAAGCCACAACTTCAAAAGTCGGCGAAGATCAGATCTTCTACTGCAATCAAAGAGGAATCTCTAACGAAGACGCAGTAGGACTGATCGTCAACGGTTATTGCAAAGAAGTCTTTAACCAGTTGCCGATGGAGTTTGCTGTCGAAGCTCAGAAATTACTTGCGGTTTCTTTAGAGGGAAGTGTGGGGTAGAAGTTCAA
>JBMQEM010000136.1:0-19698 GCA_049363815.1 Bacteroidota bacterium | reverse complement strand
TCGTTATTCGTTATTCGTTATTCGTTATTCGTTATTCGTTATTCGTTATTCGTTAATAACAACCACCTTCCCCGGCATCCCAATCTCATTTTGTAAAAAGTACATGCCTGATTGCAACTGCGATACATTGATCTGGTTGGTCGTTTGTTCTTCAATTACCACTTTGCCCGTGATATCATACAGTGATACTTTGTAATAATCTGCTAGGTAGATCATTCCTTCTGTAGCAGGATTTGGGAAGATTTGCAGATCTTCAGCTAGTGCTGAAAAATCTCTTACAAAAATTGCCGTATATGTTTTGTCGGAATTCAGATTGAAAGTAAGTGTCGGTTGTGTTTGATCATTTTCTTTCCAGCGCGAAAATCGATAACCGGGCTTTGCAATTGCTGTCACGGAAATATTTATTCCTTCCGGATAGCTTCCTTTCCAGGGATAAAGAGCCGAACTAACTCCCGGTAGATCCTGCGAAATGAAAAGCGTATTAACCTGAATGTTTCCATGCGAAAGATCATCAACATCTACTATGAGTTGGTGCAACGCTCCTAAACCAAAGTGTGAAGCAAGATGTGCTCTTTGATAATAATTTCTGTCTCTGGCAAAGTTCCTTAAATCTTCAATGTTGTTGTACCAACTCGTCATACTGCTTGGAATTTGCCATCTTCCAATATGATTTGCCATTTCTGGTTCAATCACTGATGCTATGTCATCTATGCGATCAAGCACTCGTTGTGTCTCAAATGAACTGTTTAATAAGTCAGAATGCCTAAGGATAAATTTATTCCTGAATTCCTGATTCGTCAGAAGTCTTGCAAAAATTGAATCATGCATATGGCCCAATAAAAAACTAAGATTGTCGAAATAAGGTTCTAAAAAACCTCCGTCAAAATCACTGGCCATAAATCTCCAGCGTCCATCAAGTCCTTCCCGGATTCCTGGTAGGACTTGACCATTTCTCAACTTCCAATAAGCCTGATTATGATCTGTGTTTTTTTTGTTTGAATAAATTGTTGCTGACCAATAGTCTATAAAATTTTCAATGTCTAATTGTCCTTTTACCAATTCAAAATTTTCAGTTAATGTCAAATCATTCTGGCGAATGAAATCTTTTAGCTGAATGAATTTCTGTTCATCACCTGTTTTTCCGGAAATTAATTTGAAGGGTCCATCGAGGTTATCTTCCATCAGGATCACACTATCTCTATGGATGCCGTAATTTTTTTGCAAGCCCCATGCATCATTCAATTCACGGATATTATGAATTCCCCAATATTCTCCATTGATAAAAGCCACGGATGGAGTATATGCCTGGTATTTTAATTTCAGATGATCAAAAAGCGATTGTATCATAGCATCCTTACACATCGTATTACCCCAGTTCAACCAATCATTTCCATTGTTTCTGAGAATGATCCGCTTGAATTCATTCATCGACTGTAAAGTCCCGGGCTTTTTTAAACCGTTGAAGAAAGCATACTCAAAATTATTTTCTGTGTCATATTCACTACGTGCAAAAACTGTAAGTGCCTTTTGTCCATAGTTTCGGATCCATTCACCTCGTACTCTGATACCAACTTCCTGCGACAACATTTGCTGGCCATTTGCTTTGAAAAATTGAAAACTTGCCGGACGTTCAGATGCACTACCTGACATCTCATAATTTCCGGTAAAAGAATAGCCTGTAAAAGTTGCACCGGGAATATAAATTCCGGTATAATAATTAAATAGATTTTCAGGATCTGTTACAAGAGAAATAACCGGCAGCGAAAATTTGGTTTCAATATCCGGATCTACAAAAAATGTAGATGTTACGATCGCACCCAATCCTTGTCCGGGTTTATAAATTCTTGAACGCAGCACTCCGGCTTTTGTTAAGTTTTTATTTGGTGTGCGCCAGAAACAACCAGTTGGACCAATGACAGATTGAGGAGATGTACGAATGTAAGAATATGGTTGCACCGGAAAATCAGAGGCTGTAATATTTTGCTCAGCCAAACCCACCGGTACTGAATCATAATCAAAATGAATAGGAGTAGAGTAGATCGGTGATCGGTCTGTTGGATCCGAACCATCAAGAGTATAATATATAATACTTCCTGCAGGAGCAGATATACTTACATCAATTGGTGTTGAATAAAATCCGGATTGATAGGAGACATTTGGAACATCCGTGGAATCTCCAATCGGTAAAATTTTGAACGGAAGAATATTTACAGAGAATTTTGCAGTGTTATTATGATCCGTAATTCTGATAAATGCTTTCGTAGAATAAATATTCGGAACTGTCCATTGCCATCCTTCATCTGATGCCGTTACAT
The DNA here is from genome assembly GCA_049363815.1 of Bacteroidota bacterium. Taxonomy (GTDB): domain Bacteria; phylum Bacteroidota; class Bacteroidia; order AKYH767-A; family 2013-40CM-41-45; genus JADKIH01. Next base: position 17,383 of record JBMQEM010000136.1, on the reverse strand, counting down.
TATTAGCCAGTTGCTGCCATGTATTTCCATTATCGTCTGAAAAATCGATATCGACTGCTTGGATCAAATCGCCTGCCGACCAAAAGATCTGAATAATAGAATCGCCTTTGTAAGTCATATTCGCTTGCGGATGACCCAAACGAAGATCATTCTGTGGTACCGGAATTCCACCTACAGGAAACAAAGCACCAAGATCTTCTCCATTCGTTCCTGCCAACCTAAGAGGAGAAAACGGACTTAATTCAAAGTTGTCTGTAGCAGCGTCAACAAACATCGGCTCCAATGACATATTGTGATCTACAGTATCGATCACACCATCTTCCAGGTTTGAATAGCTGAGTTGTAATGTTGCATCAGTTGTAAGTGATACAGAAGAAATTACATTGCCCCAGAAAATATTATTGTAAGCGATCGCATGTCCTGCACCCAGTCCACTGTTCTTCTCGTAGATCTCAATTCCGTAGCCGCAACTGTAGAAAGTATTATTGTAAATGGTGGCAATGGAACTGTCTTTAACAGCTATGCCAGAACCTACACGATATATGAGAGTTCCCATTACTACTACATCCAAGGCGCCTTCGCCAATGGAGATTCCATTGTCGCTGAAATTATAAATGCGGCAATTTTCTACGCGAGCAATTGATCCGGGTGGCTGAAAATCCACTTTGCCAAAATCAATTCCATCGATGTTAAATCCCCGGCCATTCCTGACAGTTGTATTCCTGATCACTGTACCTTGAGGCACATTGTCAAAATCAATTCCGTCGGCTGTAGGAAATTCAAATAGACAATTCTCAACCAATGCAATGGTTCGTACGATGTTGATCTCATAATATTCACTTACCTGCGTACTGTTAACGTAAATGGAATCGGCATCGATTACAAACAGAATAGGATTGTCGCCCTGATTGTAATCATGCAAAACACAATTTTGCACAATTCCTGTTCCACCATTTGAAACCTTTATCTGCCCACCTTCCACATCAACATAATCCATTTCAATAAAAGAAGCGGAATCTTTCGAATGAAAATTGTGAAAGTAGGTTCCCGGAATCAAAGGTGAAATGGAAATAGGCTGCGCACTTGTTCCAGACATAGTGATGCGCGCTTGTGATTGTGTTGTTACAGAAATTCCTCTTCCCATTCTGACCGTAGTACCGGCAGCTATCGTTAGAGTGGTGCCAGACCTGACGATTACATTCTCAGTCATCGTCACATTTCCTGACCAGGTTGTATCCTGGGTCACAAAAAGGGTAGCAGTTGCGGCATTGGAATTATTGCAGAAATGAAGAAAAAGGCCAAAAAGGCCTGCAATGAATAGATTTCGCATGGGTCAAATTTTCATTATGGGTGGTCAATTTAAAACCAATTTCCATACGAGTCAAGTTTAAGTGAAGATGATGGCAACGTTAAGAATGTGTTAGTTATGATATTTACTTTTCGATGATAATTGGTTCAAAATGGATCAAAATATAAAAATTCAGATAAAAATAAAGGCAATGCCACAAAAGCAGACAGCGATAAAAACACCTGTGCATTTTTATCGCTGTCCATCGCTTATTTGTAATATTCAGAAATTGAAAATCAGATCATAGATTGACCTATTCTACGTTGTCTGATTTGTCACTTTTTATTTTATTCCTTAACTACCTTCCAGGTCTTCGTCCAATTTGCACCTTTGATATTCACAAGATAAATGCCGGCGGCAAGATTTGAAATCCGAATTTGCTTAGTAAGAATTCCCGATTTTGTAAAAACTTCCTGTGAAAGGATCTGACCTAACGCATCTGTCAATTGTAAGGAGATCTTTTCAGTTCCGGCAAATTCAAATGCAATATTCAGCATCTCATTCGAAACCGGATTTGGATAAATACGGATCTGTTGTGTGTTGAATAGGTCATTGGTTCCAACCATGAAATGATAGTAAGAGATCGAATCAATACAACCCGAAATCTGATCCGTTATTATCACTGTATAAAATCCGGTATGATCCGGAGTCACAATATTGGTTGTTCCACTAAATGGTGCTCCATTGTAAGTCCATTCATACAAATATTGCAGTCCAGTAGGTGTTGCAATAAGATCAGGTTGTGAATAGGTAATTACAGGATTGATGTTCGTGAGATTTACCACAACTGATGTTTCATTTGAACATCCTAAGGAATCAGTAATGAAAACACTATAGGTTCCGGATGTGTCGACTGTTATACAGGATTCATCGGTACTGTCACTCCATAAGTAGGTTGTATAACCGGAAGTTGCACACAAGATCCCAATCGCTCCTTCGCAAAGGTCTGTTTGTCCAGCTATCAAAACAGGAGGCAAACTGTTGAATACGACATTGTGAGTGTCATTACCAACACAACCTACAGCATCATGAATCGTAACGGAATAATTTCCATTTGAATTCACTGTAATACATTCTGTCGTTGCACCGGTATTCCAGGCATAATCCGTATAGCCTGCAGGTACACAAAGTTGAAGCGGTTCGCCGGGACATGGCGTATGTGATCCTGAAATAACAGTTGTGATACTTGAAGAAAATGTTACAGGGAGAGAACTGCTTGCTGTACATCCGTTTCCATCGGTGATCGTAACGGTATAATTTCCGGTTGAATTCACATTGATACACCGGCTAGTGCTACCGGTAGACCAAGCATATAATGAACTTCCCGTTGGAGCGCATAATTGTCCGACAGCTCCTGTACATAATGAATTAGGACCTGAAATAGTTGCATTCAGTTGTGAGAAAATGGTCAGACCTTTTGAACCTGTTGCTGTACATCCGTTTTGATTTGTTACAACCACATTATAGATCCCGCTTGCAGTTGCATTTATGCAACGTGTAGAATCTCCGGTAGACCAGACATACTGATAATTGACTCCATTCGGAGCACATAACTGCGGATTACTGTTGAAGCACGCTGTCGTTGGTCCGGTGATCGCCCCTGAAAAATTCGGATATGCCGTGAATGTTCTTGATGCACTTCCTGTGCAACCATCAACATCAGTTACTGTAACTGTATATGTTCCTGATGTAGTAGGTGAGATACACTGTGTTGTTGCACCGGTAGACCACAGTGTTGTTCCAATTGCTGATGCACATAATTGAACCGATTGTCCGGGACAGACTCCTGCCGGACCGGTAATTGAAAGATTCAGGTTTGAACCTATTGTCAATACATGTGATGCAGATGAAGTACATCCATTAGCATCTGTTACCGTAGCCGTATAAGTTCCGCTTGTTGTTGCATTGATACATTGTGTCGTTGAACCATCTGACCAGGAGTAGGCTGTCATGCCAGAAGGAGCGCACAACTGAACTGTACTTCCAAAGCAAGCATTGCTCGGACCTGTTATCGTTGGCGACGGTACAGCATAATTTGCAAGCACATGTGCAGCACTGCTTGTACATCCATTTACTCCGGTAATTGTAACGAAATAACTTCCGCTATCAACAACATTTATGCAAGATGCCAGACCACCATTCGACCATAAATATGTTCCACCCGATGTAACAGCACACAATTGTGTTGTTACTCCCGGACACGTAATAGATGAACCGGTAATTGATACAACAGGATTCGGCAAAATAGTTAATGATTGTGAGGAAGAAGATGTACAGCCGTTTGCATCTGTTCCGGTAACCGTATAAGTTCCTGAATTAAGTGGTGCTATACACTGTGTCGTCTCTGAACTTGACCATGCATAGCTTGAGAATCCTCCTGCAGCACACAATTGCGGAAATGAATTTGCACATCCGGAAGTTGGTCCGGTAATCGACATAGACGAAGGTGTATTTACAGTAACACTTTTCGAATTTGTTGCAGTGCATCCACCGGCATCAGAAACCGTTACTGAATATGTTCCTGTAGTCGATGGTGTGATGCATTGTGTAGTCGCACCATTTGACCATGCATAGGAAGTAAATCCGGCATCAGCACATATCTGCGTTCCGCTTCCTGAACAAATATTTGCAGGTCCTGAAATGCTGACAGAAATACTGCTGCCAAAAGTTACGGTATGCGAATCAGATGATGTACATCCATGGGTATCTGTGATCGTTACCGAAAATGTTCCTGTATTCGTGAGGTTAATACATGAAGTCGTAGAAGCATTCGACCATGCATAAGTAAACGATCCGGCATTTGCACAGATCTGTACGTTACTTCCAGTACATCCTGAGGTTGGCCCTGTGATAAGGGCAGTAGGATTAGTATAGACTAGTGTTGTTTTTGAAGCAGTAGCTGTACAGCCGTTTGCATTGGTTACTGTTACAACATAATTTCCACTTGACGATGGATTGATACATTGTGTTGTTTGTCCACTCGACCAGCTATAAGAACTTCCTGCACTAGAACATAACTGTCCGGGTGAAGATGTACATGAAGAATCATCTCCTGTTACGTTAGGTGTAAAGTTTGGAAATACAGTGATTGTTTTCGATGCACTCGCTGTACAACTGTTAGCAGCAGTAACTGTAACTGTATAACTACCTGTAGTTGTCGGATTGATACATTGAGTAGTTGCACCATTTGACCAGGAATAAGATGAGAAGGCAGTATTGCTGCACAATTGTGGTGAAGTATTCAGACATGCGCTTGTTGGGCCGGTCACGGATACCGTTGGATTTGTATTGACAGTGATAGCATGTGAATCAGACGCCGTACATCCGTTTGCATCTGTGATCGTAACCGTATATGTTCCGGAAACCGATGGATTAATACATTGTGTGGTTGCACTGGTCGACCACAAGTAAGTTGTTGAAGCACTTGAACAAAGCTGTGGGTTACTCGCGCTACATGCAGTTGATGGTCCGGTGATAGTTGTTGAAAGAGTGCATGGATCAACAGCGCAGATTGAAAAAGCACCGCTTTCATCATTGCCTACATCCCATAACCTGATCCACACAGTCGCTCCCGGTGTTAGTCCGGAATTGATCTGGGCATAAGGCATCGTACTTGTTGTTGCATTTCCTCCTGTGTAGCAATTGAAAAGTGTCAGCGATGAACATGTACCTGTATATACAGCCATACCCATATCTGTCAGATCATCTGCGAATGTATTGATATGCAATTTTCCGGAAGCGGGAACAGTAGTTGTGAACCAGACATCACCATCAGGTGTTCCATCACAACCTGCAGTCGGTACCGTTGAATTTGTTGCCGCAGTATTATTTCCTGTCACCTGTGAGCAAGTTGATCCTGTTGTTAAAACCGTCGCATCACAAGGCTCATCATTTGCAATTCCGGGTGCGCTGCAAGGACTAAGACACGAAGCAGAATTTATTCTGCTTAGGATGAGAGCCAGAGGTTGTGCACCAAAACCCAGTGCGAGATTAATTCCGTTTCCGCCTGAAAGATGACAGTAACTCATGATCGTGCCTTTTGCAGGAATAGGACCCTGAGCACATCCACCCGGATCAGAAGCATAACCGGATGCAGGACCACAACCATCAATAGCTGTATTGTTTCCATTCCAGACGCAGTCATGTGTATGTTCAGATGCCATATTGTGGCCTTGTTCATGAGAGATCACTTCAACGGACCAGGAATAAGTAGGGATATTATTGTAAGTAGCATCAATTCCACTATAGCCCATTCTGTAATTGGTAGAACCATCACACAATACATCCAGCCAGGCAACACCACCGCCGCCATCATATCCTATAAGGTGAGCCAGATCGCCTGTGAAAGATGTCCGGTTATTGCCAAATTGGGTCAGGTAATTCCCTGAGGTTGGACCTGAATATGGATCTGATGTTGTCCAGACAAACAATGATTGCAGGTTAATTGTAATTCCATCATTTGCATACAATGCATTGATCTGGTTGAAAAGACCATTGATGTATGAATTAACAGCTAAGGTTGATCCTTTGTCAACAAAAATATCCTGATCTGTTTCCCAATAAAGATTAAGACAGTTTACTGAATTTGAAGATGAAGTACTGTTGCTGTTTCTCTGAGAATTTTTTACAGTTTTGAAATCATCACTTGTACTGCATACAAATGGATTTACTTTTGTAAGATCTTTCTCATTATAAATGATGTGAATATTTTGCTGGTCATTCTTCAATTTGCCTATGTTGAAATTCCCTCTCTCATCACAGATCAGTCCCATTATTTCATTTTCATAAATTGATACTGCAGCAAATGAATTATTTTTACCTTCAACTATCCCTTGATAATTCATTTTATCCAGATACGGTATCTTAGAATTATCACTGGTCATAATTTTAAAATCGGACGAGTAGATATCTTTGGCAGAAAGAAGCACGATGATATATCCTCCGGAATTCGGGTCAGGAAAAGTCAGACGAAGTGTAGCAGGTTTACTTTTGATAATTTTTTTGAATTCGTCTGAATTGGGTTGGAGTAGGTGATAAGACAAGACCGATTGACTAACTTCCCGGACATTTGCTGGCAATTCAGAAAAGATCTTCCTGTCGGGCCATACAAATGAATTTTCTCCTGAAATCCGATTGATCAGGTTGGCAATTTCGCCACCCTTGGTCAAGTTTGAAGAAGTTAGAAGTAATAGAAAAAATAGAGATTTTAAGTAAGATTTAATCATTTGATCAGTTAGGGTTAAACTACCTGGGAGAGTAGTGTTTAGATTGCCTGCAAAGTTAAAATTGTTATGGGATTTACGAAAATAAAAAAGGCCTCTCAGAAGAAAGGCCCTTGTCATAAACAAACGTTAATTATTATCTTATTTTGTCTTAATTCAGACTTGGATCATCAGGGAAATTGGCAAGAATAGCATACTGACTTCCCATGGTTTTCAATACTTCGCCCCATAATTCCTCAGGATGTTCAGAGAAAGCAAAATCTTTTTTACAATTTGAAATCAACCAGGTATGACCTTTCAGTTCTTCTGTTAATTGTTGTGGCTCCCAGCCACTGTAGCCGGCAAAAAAACGGATGTCATTCTTTGTTACCTGATGAGTATCGATCAGAAGTTTTAAGGTCTCCAGATCTCCACCCCAGAAAATTCCGGGTAATATTTCTTTACTGCCTTCCAGTTTCTGACCCAAAGTGTGCAAAAAGTGTATGGTGTCCGTCTGTACCGGCCCACCAAAATAGAGAGGCGCGTCAAATGGCGGAAAGTCTTCTAATGCATCATTCAATTGAAGGTCTGTGGGCTTATTCAGGATAAATCCTACCGTTCCTTCTTCACTGTGCTCACCTAAAAGTATCACTGCCCTTTTAAAATAGGAATCCAGTAAAAAGGGCTCCGAGATTAATATTCTGCCGACCTCAGGATCAAGATGTACGATTTTCTTTCTCATGCAATTTTTAAATTAAAGAGGTTTGAAGTGTTGATTCAATTCTGTTCATGTCAACAAGCAGAATATGTTCTATTTTACCATATTTAACTTACGGTGTTCTGGCAGTTTCAGAGTAAAACTTACAGGCTATTTTTTAAAACTCAGTATTCCTTTCACTATCTGACAAAGTGAAAAAGTGCAATTTTCGGGCAAAAGTGACCTTGGAATATTTAAAATGACGTTTTTAGTCAATATTCAGGTAATTGGTCATCTAATCTCCCCTTATTTTTACGATGTTTGTGCTTCCATTTATGAAAAAACTCCAAAAAGAAATCTTCAGTATCCGGGTCGATTTTAATCAAAATACCTTCGATGAAAAGCAGGTAAAAAAGGATCCCTTTAAGCAGTTTAATGTCTGGATGCAAAATGCTCTGGATGCTAAAGTGAATGAACCAACTGCGATGACACTTTCTACTTCTGACAAAAAAGGAAAAGTAGATTCTCGTATTGTCCTTCTGCGGGATCTGGATAAGAACGGATTTAATTTCTTTACAAATTATAAGAGTGCGAAGGCACGGGAGATGAAGGATAATAAACAAGTGGCGCTGAATTTTTTCTGGCCTGAAATTCAACGACAGGTTAGAATTCGCGGTGTCATTGAAAAACTTCCTGAGAAAAATTCCGAAGCTTATTTTAAATCCCGCCCAAGAGAAAGTCAGATCGGTGCATGGACTTCTCATCAAAGCGAAGTCTTGTCTGGTCGCAAGGAATTGGAAGACCGTTTTATGAAATTGACAATAAAATTTGAAGGACAAAATGTACCTCGTCCAAAACATTGGGGCGGTTATCGTGTTAAACCATTAGAAATCGAATTCTGGCAGGGCCGGCCAAGCAGATTACATGACCGGTTGCTTTTCACAAAGACCAGATCCGGAAAGTGGAAACTTGAAAGACTGAATCCGTGAAGCTACTTTGTTGTGAATGAAATTTTATGAATTGTGAAATTTCACATTCCATGCAATTTAATTCCCCTCATTCCGTCTTCGTCTAAGTAAGAAATCCAATCCGTTTTTATGTCTATTCGTATTTTAATTGTCGCAGTTATTCTGTTCCTGATCGATCTTTATGTCTTTCAGGGAGTAAAATTATTGATTCAGGGCAGAAGTCTTTCAACGCAACGAATTGTAATCTGGTCCTACTGGATAGTATCAGCTCTCTCCATTTTTGTTCTCTTCCTCGGACAATGGATTGACTGGCACACCTGGCCGAAAGCTTTGCGCGTCTATACATTTGCAATGATCTTCGTTATTTACCTGACGAAAATTTTCATAACCGTATTCATGCTCATTGACGATATCATTCGTCTTTTCAGATACGTTTTCGGATGGCTTGCAATAAAATTTTCATCATCGAAGGAAGTGAGCGATACATTCCGCATCTCGCGTCTGGATTTTCTGGTGAAAACAGGTTTTATCGTCGGAGCAATTCCATTCTTTTCTCTGATATATGGAATGCTGAAAGGCGCATACAATTACAAGATCCATAGAACGAAAATTGCTTTTAAATATCTTCCCGAAGAATTTGAAGGATTGAAGATGGTTCAGATCTCTGATCTTCACACAGGAAGTTTTAATACGACCGAACATTTAGCCCGTGCTGTCGAATTGATCATGGAAGAAAAACCGGATGTGATATTTTTTACCGGTGATCTTGTTAACGATCTTCATACTGAAGCGCTACCTTTCAAAGAGATCTTTCAACGTTTAAAGGCTCCACATGGTGTCTTTTCAGTTTTAGGTAATCATGATTATGGTGATTATTACAAATGGCCTGACATACACAGTAAGATTGAGAACCTGGATAAGCTGAAAGCTTTTCATGGTGAAGTAGGATGGAACCTGTTGTTGAACGAACATACTTATCTCGAGAAAAACGGAGCAAAGATCGGCTTGATCGGTGTAGAAAATTATTCCGGTAAGAAAAATTTCTCACGTTATGGTGATATGAAACAGGCTACTGAAAATTATCAGATCCAGGGAGTAAATATTTTGTTGTCGCATGATCCGTCACATTGGAACACTGAGATCACAAACGATTATAAATTCATTGATCTTACGCTATCAGGTCATACGCATGGAATGCAGTTCGGAATTGAAATTCCCGGTTTTAAATGGAGTCCGGTGCAATACATGTACAAACAATGGGCAGATCTGTATGAAGAGGAGCATCAGAAATTATATGTAAACAGAGGACTGGGATTTCTCGGATATCCGGGCAGAGTTGGTATCTTGCCGGAAATTTCCGTTTTCAATTTAACCAAAGCCTGAAATGCTCTCTAAGAACCGCATAAAAGAAGTCACAGCCCTTCATCATAAAAAATTCCGAAATCTCGAAAATGTCTTTATCGTTGAAGGAGAAAAAATTGTAGCAGATCTTTTACTGAGCGGATGGAAAGTGCTCACCATTTTTGCAACTCCGGAATACATTAACCGAAACCGTTTATCTGGTGAAATAAATTGTGAAGTTTGTACTGAAGACGAAATGTCTAAGATCACAGCACTTACAACAGCATCACCTGTGTTAGCGGTAGTAGAAATGCCGCCGACAGATGTTGAAGTGAATATGTCTTCCGGATTAAAATTGGTACTGGATGGAATAAAAGATCCCGGAAATTTCGGAGCTCTTTGCCGGATCGCTGATTGGTTTGGAATTGATGAAATAATTTGTTCAAACGATTCTGTCGATTGCTTTAATCCGAAGGTAGTGCAAAGCTCAATGGGTTCTCTTTTTCATTTGAAAGTTGTCTATACAGAACTGACAGAACTTTTCAGAGATAATCTTGCACAAAATAAATTGCCGGTGTATGGTACTCTTATGGAAGGCGAAAACATTTTCACTGCTGAACTTTCTCCTTCCGGATTTATTGTTTTGGGAAATGAATCGAACGGAATTTCATTAGAAGTAGAGAAGTATATTACCAAAGCCCTTACTATCCCTCTTTTTTCAAATGCTAAGAATGGCTTGCCGGATTCATTGAATGTGGCTGTTGCGGCGGGGATAGTGGCAGCGCAATTCCGGAAGGTTTAAGTTTAAGCAATAAAAAAAATCTGCGCAAAATCTGCGAGTTCTGCGAGATCTGCGGGAAAAAATTTCTGTATGTTTTTTCTCCCGCAGATCACGCAGATCCCGCAGATTTTGCGCAGAAATAGTTTTTATAAGAAAAGTACTTTACTCAAAGTTTTTTCACTTTTCACTTTTCACTTTTCACTTTTCACTTATCACTTATCACTTATCACTTATCACTTTTCACTTTTCACTTATCACTTATCACATTTGTTTTGCCAACTGATGCCATCGCACAACTTTCCCCATCCATTGCCGCAGAAACTATTCCCCCCGCATATCCCGCACCTTCACCACATGGAAATAATCCAATGATCTCCGGATGCTGCAATGTTTCCGGATCGCGCGGAATGCGTACGGGTGATGATGTTCTGGATTCGGTTGCAACAAGAATTGCTTCATTCGTAAAATACGGTTTCATTTTTTTACCAAAGGCTTTCATGGCATCTTTCAAAGCTGCAGAAACAACTGAAGGTAAAACCTCAGTGAGATCAACAGAAGTAGTTCCCGGATGATAAGAGTTTTCAGGCAGACTACCGGAGACTTTTTCATTCACAAAATCGATCAATCGTTGCGCCGGAGCTTTTAGATTTCCGCCGCCTATTTTATATGCCCTTTGTTCAACTTCCTGTTGGTAACGAAGTGCTGCCAGATTTCCCGATGCAGCAAAACGCTCGTAATCTTTTGGCTCTATGCTGACAACCATTCCTGAATTGGCGAAAGGATTGTTTCTCTTTGATGGTGACCAGCCATTGACAACAATTTCATTCGGTGCAGTTGCTGCCGGAGCAATAATTCCACCTGGACACATGCAAAAAGAATAAACTCCACGTTTGTCAAACTGATGTGTAAGCGAGTAGGAGGCCGGCGGTAAAAAATTACTTCTTACATCGCAGTGATACTGAACTTTGTCAATTATTTCCTGTGGATGTTCTATACGTACGCCCAATGCAAATGGCTTTGCATCAATTTTTATTTTTCTTCTTTCAAGTAATTCGTAAATATCTCTTGCAGAATGTCCCGTTGCAAGAATTACTTTGTCGCAACTTCTTTCTGTGCTTTCATTTGATTTCAGATTTCGTAAGATCAGAGCTTTGACATTATTTTCTTTCAGTACAATATCTTCCAGTCGTGTTTCAAATAAGATCTCTCCACCTGCAGAAAGTATAGTGTTGCGGATAGCTTCAACAAGATGCGGTAACTTGTTTGTTCCGATATGCGGATGAGCATCGATGCGAATCTCAGGATCTGCGCCATGTTCAACGAGGATATTCAGAATGCGGTTGATGTCACCACGCTTATTTGATCGTGTGTACAATTTCCCATCGCTGTACGTTCCAGCACCGCCTTCACCAAAACAATAATTGGAATCACCATCTACAATCCCTTCACGATTGATGAGTGCAAGATCGCGTCGGCGTTGCCGCACTTCTTTGCCGCGTTCAATGATCACAGGTTTTACACCTGCTTCAATCAGTTTCAAAGCAGCGAACATACCCGCAGGACCAAAACCTATTATAAAAACTTCTTTCGCTGAAGAAACTTCCCGTTTAAAATTAAAAGCAGATGCAGTATCAGTTTTTTTCTCTGGAATTTCGTCGATATAAACCTCAACCATCAAACGGATCTTTACTGTCCGCCCTCTGGCATCAATCGATCTTTTCAGCAGTCGAATCTCTTTGATTCGGTCTTGTGTCACATTCAAAAGTTGTGACGCCTGCTGCAACTGTTTGCTTTGATCTGCTGCCTCTTCCGGAAGAAGGACCAGCTCTAGTTGCTTATGCATTATTTGATTCTTGTAGACTTGTTTTTATTTCCCGCAGATCTCGCAGAACTCGCAGATTTTAGCGCAGACTTTTTTATTAGTAGATTTTAATGCTCTTTGATTCGATTTGAATTTATTTTACACCCTGAGCGCAAATTTTTCCGTGTTCTTATTGTGAACTTGTGTTCTAAGTGTTTTGTATTCTCTTTCTTCTCTGTGTTTTATTTTTGATTGAGAATGCCTATTCAAACGTAAACGAAACCGTAAATGTCTTCGAATACAAAGCCTCAATAGGACTTGAGAAAATTGTGTTTTCTGGAACGATAAGGTTTTTAAGTCCGGTATACATCTTTATCTCAGGGGAAAATTTAAAATACGTCATGTAAAAATCAAAACCAACACCGATCTCATAGCCATAATCCTGTCGGGAAAGCTTGATGACATCAGGATCTTCTGCTTTTACCTTAGCCTGAGATACCATATCAATTCCGTATTTAAACCCTGCCAGTACATAAGCCCTATAATTGTTTACCCGTTTCGACTTGTATTTTAACTCCAGCGGAAATTCAAGATAGGTTGATTCTACTTTTTTCGTTTTAGCAAGTGGTGTGCTGTCGTTATACAACAAATTATAATCCAGATTTCTCTGTGCAAATGAAAGGGTAGGGAGAAAACGTAAATCGAAATAGTTGCCGATCCTTAAATTTGCAAGGATGGTAAGATTCAATCCGATTGACGAACTTGATTCAATACTGTAAACGGAATCAAGCAAATTGAAATTCCCGACTTTCTTTACAACAAAATCGGCAGAGTTAAAGCCGAGTGCAAACCCAAAATGCATTTTCTGATAATCGTACTTCGGTAAATTGATAGGCTGGCTATGCATTTGCGCTTTTATATTAAAAGGCAAGGTGCACAACAGGAGAAGAAGATATTTCAGATTAAATTTCAAACGTGTTATTATTTTTTAGCCAGATAAATGGTTGCCACACCAAATGTGAGTGGAGTAAATTTTGTGTCCTTGAATCCAACTTTATTCATTATAGAATTAAACTTTATTCCGTAAGGAAATGCATTTACTGATTCGTGAAGATAAGCATATGCTGCTTCATCTTTTGAAATTGCCTTGCCGATCTTCGGAGTAATTTTGGATGAATAGAAGGTGTATAATGTACGGATTACCTTATTGGTTGGTTGCGAAAATTCCAGGATCATCGCAGTCCCTCCCGGTTTTAGCACCCTGTAAATTTCACTCAATCCTTTTTCCAGATTCTGAAAATTTCTGACCCCAAAGGAAACGGTCACAGCATCGAATTTATTGTCTTCAAAGATCATTGCCTCTGAATCTCCTTCCAGCAATTCTATTTTATTGCCCAGATTCCGCTTTTTGATCTTTTCCCGCCCGATTGCCAGCATATCTACCGAAATATCTATGCCATAGATCTTATCAGGATTCAGTTTAATAGCCTCTAAGGCCAGGTCTCCGGTTCCGGTTGCAATGTCCAGAATTAATTTTGGATTCGATTCTCTTAATAAATTAATGGCTTTCCGTCGCCAGTATCTGTCTGTTCCAAACGATAAAAAATGATTCAGAAAATCGTATCTCCAGGCGATGTTGTTAAACATCTTTGCTATCTGCGTCTTTTTCTCCTGCTTCGAATCCTTATAAGGAGTTATTTTTTCTAAACTCATTTCAGTTTCAATCTTTTCGCTTCTTCAAACAATTGTTGCTTTTCTATCGGAACAACTCCGACTTTTTCGCACACCAAACCACCGGCTAAATTTGCCAGTGTTGCCATTGTTTCTGTGTCCGTATCCAAAGCCAGGCATAAAGCAGCTACACTGATCACAGTATCACCGGCACCGGAAACATCTGCAATAGTTCTGATGTGGGCCGGAAGCAATTTTTCTTCTTTGTCATCGACATAGAAAATACCTTTTTCAGATAATGTGATCAATGCCGTTCCAATTTTATTGTCATTGCAAAGTTTGTTTACCGCTTTGCTGATGTCTGCTAAATTATTCTTGTCAAGGTCAAGTTTCATCCCTTCACGAAGTTCTTTCAGATTCGGTTTGAAAAGCGTGACATTCTTATAATAATTGAAATTCTTTTTCTTGGGATCAACAGCGACAGGAATGCCTTTCTGACGTGCAAGTTTCACAACCGATTCTATCAGCGATTTACCAATTACACCCTTGTCATAATCTTCAAAAATGATCACATCGATCTTTTTCTTTGAAATGATGGTTGTAATTCTGTTCAATAGTTGCTTGCGGTCACTTGGCGTCAGATCTTCCTCTTGTTCTTCATCAACACGCAGCATCTGATGATTGTTCCCAATGATACGTGTTTTAACTGTGGTGATCCTTTCCGTACTCTGAAAAATCCCATCAGCACTCAGGTCAATTTGTTTCACCAGTTCAATAAATGATCTGCCATTCATATCATTGCCAATCACTGAACACAAAATTGGTGTTGCACCAAGGGCTTTCAGGTTGATCGCAACGTTTGCCGCACCTCCCAATCGACTTTCCTTTTTCTGAATACTTGCGATCGGCACAGGTGCTTCAGGAGATATCCGTTCAACCTTTCCCCATAAATAATTATCAAGCATAACATCGCCGATAACCATTACGTTCAACTTTTCAAACGCGGAAAATAACTCATTGAGGGATTTGGTCTTCACTGCAATTAATATTTAGTTGAATTACTTTAAATTCGCAAGAGCGGCCTTGATCCTTTTTATTGCTTCAATCAGTTTTTCGTCTGAAGCAGCGTAAGAGAAACGCAGACAATTCGGTGCGCCAAAGGCTTCGCCGGTTACCAGACTCACATGTCCTTTATGCAATAAGTACATGCAAAGATCTGTTGAATTCTTAATCACTGACTCGCCATCTTTCTTTCCGAAATAATAACTGATGTCAGGGAAAACATAGAAAGCACCTTTCGGTTCATTGATGATCCATCCTGGAATGTCTTTCATTAATCCCAAAACAAGATTTCTTCTGCGTAAAAATGCTGCCTGCATTTCAAGTGTCGGTGCATTTGATTCTGTCAATGCCGCTTCAGCAGCTTTTTGTGCGATCGAACTTGCAGCAGATGTAAACTGCCCTTGCATTTTATCACAAGCTTCAGCAATATATTTCGGTGCACCAATGTATCCGATACGCCAGCCTGTCATTGCATAACCTTTAGAAACACCATTCACAATTACAACCTGATCTTTTATAAAATCAAATTGAGCAATACTCTGATGTCCGCCCTGAAAATTGATATGCTCATAGATCTCATCCGACATAATTATGATGCGCGGATGCTTTACAAGAACATCTGCAAGCGCTTTCAGTTCATCTTTTGTATAGACAGTTCCGGTCGGATTGCATGGCGAAGAGAAGATGAACATCTTTGTCTTCGGAGTAATTGCTGCTTCCAGTTGCGCCGGTGTCATTTTGAAATCATCTTTGATCGTTGTATTGACCGATACAGTTTTTCCACCGGCAAGTTTTACGATCTCAATGTAACTGACCCAATATGGCATTGGAATAATTACTTCATCTCCTTCATCAATGACACTCAATACAACATTTGCAATACTTTGTTTTGCACCTGTTGAAACGATGACCTGATCTGGTTTATAATCAAGATTATTTTCTCTCTTGAATTTTTCTGATACTGCTTTCCGTAATTCCGCAAAACCTGCGATTGGCGGATAGAAAGTGAAGCCATCATCAATAGCCTTTTTGGCAGCGGTACGGATGTGTGCAGGTGTTACAAAATCCGGTTCGCCTAGAGACAGGTTAATAACATCTACTCCTTTTGATGATAGTTCTCGACTTAATTTCGACATGCCAATTGTCTGACTTTCAGACAATGATAACACGCGGTGGGATAGGGCTTGTTGTTCCATATTTGAGGCTGCAAACCTACGGGATTCCCTGAGAATAGCCAAGTTTGAATAATCTTCGGGACTATTATAAAGGCGTGATAAACAGGGATCTAACTTAACCACATGGATTTGGCAGTTTTTAAGACTGATTTTTGGCAGGAAACCGCCATTGGCATGGATTTCGACCCTTTCGAATCCACTCAGACATTCGTTTCAGAATAGATTTTTCTGTCACATTGTCGTTCACTATATTCGTAAATATGTTTTCAGAAAATTCAAATAATTTGACTCCGCTACATTTAGCTAATATCATTGATGATGATACAGAATTCATCCCTCTTCTTTCACAGGAAGACGAGGACCAGATGAATAAACAGGATATACCCGAAATTTTATCTATTCTCCCGCTGAGAAATACAGTTTTATTTCCGGGTGTTGTCATACCGATAACTGTCGGAAGGGATAAATCGATCAATCTGATAAAGGATGCCTACAAAGGTGATAAGATCATCGGTGTTGTTGCGCAAAAAGATCAGGCGATTGAAGATCCATCTTTTCCAGACCTGAATCAATTTGGAACTGTTGCGCAGGTTATTAAAATGCTTCGCATGCCTGATGGCAATACAACTATTATCATTCAGGGTAAGCGTCGTTTTAAACTGGATGAATGTGTTCAGACAGAACCTTACATCCGTTGTAAGATCGTTCCGTTTCCGGAAAAATCTGCGAATACAGCCGATAAAGAATTCATGGCAATTGTAGGTTCATTGAAAGATCTTGCTTTGCAGATCATTCAGCACTCACCAAATATTCCTTCAGATGCTGGCTTTGCAATAAGAAATATTGAGAGTCATTCATTCCTGATCAATTTCATTTGTTCAAATATGAATCTCGATGTTTCTAAAAAACAGGAACTGCTTGAGATCGCTGATCACAAAGAAAGAGCAAATCGTGTTTTAGAATATCTGAGTAAAGAACTTCAGATGCTTGAATTGAAAAATCAGATTCAAAGCAAGGTTCGTACAGACATTGATAAACAACAACGAGAATATTTCTTGAATCAACAATTGCGTACGATTCAGGAAGAGCTCGGTGGAAATTCTCCCGATCGTGAAGTTGCAGAGTTAAAAGAACGTGCTAAGACAAAGAAGTGGAGTAAAGCTGTTGAAGAAACTTTCAAAAAAGAATCAGATCGTTTGTCGAGGATGAATCCTGCTGCAGCAGAATATTCAGTCATCCTGAATTATCTTGAATTGTTGCTGGACCTTCCATGGAATGAACTGACCAACGATAATTTTGATCTGAAGCATGCACAGAAAGTGCTGGATAAAGATCATT
>JBMQEM010000135.1:0-5017 GCA_049363815.1 Bacteroidota bacterium | reverse complement strand
TCAATAAATAAGCTATTTTTTTCTCTTATTTGGACTGCAAAGATATAATTCGTTCTTTTACTAAACTAATAAGTACAGAAATAAATATTAAATGGGGCATAAAGCAGGATTTGTGGGGATTATTGGAAAACCCAATGTTGGTAAATCGACATTAATGAATAGTCTGATCGGCGAACAACTTTCGATCGTTTCACATAAAGTACAAACTACCAGACATCGTATCAAAGGCATTCTGAATGGCGATGAGTATCAGATCATCTTTTCTGATACTCCCGGAATTCTGGAACCGCATTATCTTCTTCAAGAAAAAATGATGGACTTCGTAAATGCATCTCTCGAAGATGCTGATGCTGTTCTGTTCATTACTGATAACAGTGAAGCATATATGGAAGACGACATAGTTGCGCGATTGTCGGCAATAAAAGTTCCGGTGGTGATCGTGATAAATAAAATGGATCTTTCGTCAACGGAAGAGATCAACAAGCTCGTGCATGGCTGGAAGAAAAAAGTAAATCCGCATGCTATCATTCCGGTTTCGGCTACACTAAAGTTCAATGTTGAGAAGATCACTGAAATGCTTTTGACATTAATGCCTGAAGCACCTGCATATTTTCCGAAAGATCAATTGAGTGATTCGAACGAACGTTTTTTTATCAGCGAGATCATTCGCGAAAAGATCTTTATGCACTATCAACAGGAGATTCCTTATTCAACACAGGTAGAAGTAGAGGCTTTCAAAGACGAAGGTAAGATCGTTCGCATCTCCGCAGTGATCTTCGTTGAAAGAGATTCACAGAAAGGAATCATCATCGGAAGAAAAGGCGAGGGCATCAAGCGCATCGGTTCTGAAGCCCGGCGGGATATTGAGAAGTCGTTGGGAAAACAAGTATTCCTTGAACTATTCGTGAAAGTTGAAAAGGAATGGCGCAAAAACGAAAATAAATTGCGTAGATTCGGATATTCAAATTAAGAATACCCGTATGAAAATTCTTAAGCGTATTTTTTGGTTTGCTTTTCTGGCAATTGTTTCGGCCGTTGCTTTACTGATCGTTTTTCTGTTTTTTCAAAAACCAAAATATTCCGGGACAGTGCGGATGCCGGATCTTGATTCTACAATTACAACGTATTTCGATCCGTATGGTGTTCCTCATATCTATGCAAAAAATGAGGAAGATGCTTTCCGCGCATTAGGATACATTCATGCGCAGGAAAGGCTTTTTCAGATGGAATTGATCCGACGTGTCAGCGCCGGACGTTTGTCTGAAGTATTCGGAAGCAAGACTCTGGAAGCAGATAAATTTTTCAGGATGCTTGGAATTGCTCAGCATGCAGAAAAATCAGCCGCTATTTTTTTAAGCGGCCCTGATTCACAGGTTAAAAAAGATGTGTTATCCTATCTGCAAGGTGTTAATCAGTATATACTGAAAGGAAAAAAACGAATGGAATTCCTTTTACTTGGAATACCTCGTGAACCATATACTGTAAAAGATCTCTATCTCATTGTTGATTACATGTCGTTCAATTTTCAGATGGGATTTAAAACAGATCCTGTACTGACCCGGATCCAGTCAACACTGGGAGAAGATTATCTGGCAGACGTACTTCGTACAAAACCGGATTCTTCAACTTTGATTTCAGATTCTTTACTGTTACCTGCAATGACTGATCAGTTGAGCGCGATCACTGAACTTGAAGAAATATTACCGGTCAAGATATGGAGTGGAAGTAATTCATGGGCACTTTCAGGAAATCGTTCGGTTTCCGGCAAAGCTCTTCTGGAAAATGATACGCATATCGGTATTCAGCAACCGGCTGTTTGGTACGAAGCTCATCTGGTTGCACCAGGGTTTAATTTTTACGGAAATTTTCTCGCGGGATTTCCATTCGCGCCAATTGGTCATACAATGGATCATGCATGGGGACTTACGATGCTTGAAAACGATGATCTTGATTTTTTTGTTGAGAAAGTAAATTCGGAAGATTCAACGTTGATCATGGTCAACGATCACTGGGAGAAAATTTCTACACGTAATGAAGTTATAAAAGTAAAGGACAGTACCTCCATCAACCTTGTGTGCCGTTCAACGCATCACGGTCCGGTTTGCAGCGATGTTATGCCGGAATTCAAAACAATGACTACTGCTCCGGTAACTGCTTGCTGGACATTTTTGAACTTCAATAACAATCTGATGGAAGCCACCTGGACAATGGCGCATTCAAAAAGTATGGCGGAATTCAGGGATGCAGTTTCAACAATTGCTGCTCCGGGATTGAACATTGTTTATGCAGATGCTCAAAACAATATCGCCTGGTATACAGCAGCAAAATTTGCAATCAGACCGGAAGGTGTTAATGCTGCTCTTTTACAGGACGGTTCAGGTGCCAATGATTGGTCAGGATATCATGACTTTTCAGTGAATCCAAAACAGGAAAATCCGGAACTGGGTTTTGTTTTATCAGCAAACAATGATCCGCAAATAGACACTACGAATTTATTTCCCGGATACTATGTTCCCAAAGACCGTTATGTGCGCTTGCGGAATTTATTGTTTACAAAAAGCAAGTTTAACCGTGAAGATCTTGAACGCATTGCTATCGATGTAGTGAATCCGGTTGCAGCAGAACTTTCTAAAACACTCGTGTCAAAACTCAGTGGTGTATGTATTGTAAAAACCCAGATCAATGAACGTGCGGCAATGATGCTTAAAAACTGGGATGGTGATCATAAGGTCACGGATAATGCGCCTGTCGTTTACTATAAATTCCTGTATCATGCCCTTGCTGAAGCAATGATGGATGAACTGGGAGAAAAAGACTTTGAACTTTTTTTGAAGACACATGTGCAAAAGACAATGTTGACGAACTTTTTTAATAATGATTCATCTGTTTGGTGGGACAATAAGAACACTCCTCAAAAGGAAACACAAAAGGATGTCCTCGAGCAGGCATTTGAGAAAACAATTTCTGAACTCATTGTACAGTTAGGATATAATCCTGAAAAATGGACATGGGGTAAAGTTCATACAATTGAATATGAGCATCCACTTGGAAAGCAAAAACCTCTTGATAAAATTTTTAATGTCGGACCATTTTCAGAAATGGGAGGTATGGAGACGGTCAATAATCAGAGTTTTGATCTGAATGGAAAAGGAATTTATAAAGTCAATCTGGGTCCGGCTTTAAGACGTGTAATTGATTTTGCTGAACCGGAAAGCGCTTACAGTATTAACCCAAGCGGTCAGTCCGGAAATTTTATAAGTAAGCATTACAGCAACCAGGTGAAGTTGTATATCAGTGGCAAATACAGGAAAGAACTGATGAATTTTGAAGAAGTTAAACGGTTAAGCAAGGATATCGTTTATTTTCAGCCTTTGGATTAATTTTTAGCAGACTGATTTCCTTCAAAATTCACGATTGTTTAATTAAATTGCAGTCTAATTTATTCAAAGTAATTATGAGAATTACACAAAAAGTAATTTGCCTTTTCATTTTTATGTCAGGCCTGATGCAAGTTTCGAATGCGCAGAAATATGTTGTGATTTCCGGGACGTTGCCGCCATTGCCAAATCCGGAACTCACCCTGCAGATCGATAAGACTCATCTTAAAAGGAAGCCTGTTGTGTTTAATACCACAATGGTCAACAATACTTTTAATTTCAAAGTTGAAGTAGATCGTGATCACATGGTTGAATTATCAAATCCATCCTTTCGATTTCCGCTCTATGTTTCTCCCGGCGACAGCATAGTATTGGAGTACATTGACCAGCCTTCACAGATCATTGAAGTAAAAGGTAAAGGTTCTGTTGAGAATAAATTCCTTCAGGCTTTTTATACAAAATTTCAAAATGAATTTACCGATTCCGTTTCTGATAAGTTGGCGCTGAATTCTTCTGTAGATGGTTTTGAAGGAAAACTCTTTACTCAGAGAAAAACATTGACCACCTATTTTAGATCAGATCCTTCGTATGCCATGTTCAGTGAAAGTTTTAAGAATTTTATTTCCAACTCAATTGAATATAATTACTGGAAGCAACTCTTAGCGTACCCTATAGTAAATGCCAATAGCAGTCAGCAGATAATGACGGTAACTCCATTACCCGGGTTGATGCTTGCTGATTTCGACAAAGTGAAATATAATAATCAAGGGGCGCTGATCAATGATAGCTACCAGTCGTTTTTAAAGTATTTCATTATTTATGAAACTTCAAAGGCAAATGGTTTTAATAAATTCACAGACATGTCTGTTTCAGCAGACCGGAAGACTGCTGTGGCAAAGGAAAAACTTTCCGGCGAAGTGCTGACCTATTGGCTGACTAAATTTCTGACCGATGAATGCGAGCGCATTAGTCCATATATGAGTAATAAGATCTATGAATCGATCCGGGAATTTGATAAGGCTAAAATTTATCAGGAGGTCGCTGTAGCGGTTTGCGGTGAGAGATTGAAGGAAAGTTCAAAGAAAGGAGATCCTTCAAAAAAGCAATCGGCTTCAGAATCAGAATCCAAATCAGATCTGCTTGACCTTACTACTGTTGAAGGCAAACCTTTTTCTCTAAGCTCTCTTAAAGGAAAGGTTGTCTATATCGATTTCTGGGCGAGCTGGTGTGGCCCATGTCGGATGATGATGCCTTTTTCTAAACAACTTCACGATGGACTTACAGAAAAGGAAAAGAAGAATATTGTATTCCTGTACATTTCAATTGATGCCAATCAGGATGCATGGAAGAAAGGGATCACTGATATGAAAATGGAAGGACTTCAGGTGATCTCACCGGGAAACTGGAGTTCTAAAGTTTGTAAATATTATCAGATAAATAGTATTCCAAGATATATGATCATGGGAAAATCGGGTGAGATAGTTGATTTCAATGCACCGCGTCCTAATGATCCTTCTCTGATTGAAAAGTTGCGTGAACAAAATTTGAAATGAAAAGTTAGAACAGCATTAAGAAAACAAATTACCAGACATAATAAAAAAAGCCCACCTATTGGCGGGCTTTTTTTTTATTATGATTTT
>JBMQEM010000134.1:0-19774 GCA_049363815.1 Bacteroidota bacterium | reverse complement strand
CTCACCTGGTTTATCTCACGAGTGCGAATATGTCGGACGAGATAGAGGCAAAGGTCATCTATTCCATTTTACAAAAACAACCTAAGCGTGCTGATATGTATTGGTTCGTTCACGTTGATGTAATGGATGAGCCCTATACGATGGACTACAAAGTGATAGAGCTGATAAAAGGAAATATCATCAGGATAGATTTCCGGTTAGGTTTCCGTGTTGAACCAAGGATCAATCTTATGTTCCGGAAAGTTGTCGAAGACATGGTGAAGAATTTCGAAGTGGACATTACATCGCGTTATGAATCTTTAGGAAGAAAAAATCTCATCGGAGATTTCCGTTTTGTTGTGATGGAAAAATTCCTGAGTTACGAGAACGAACTTCCTTTTTATGAAAAGATCATTCTGGACTTTTACTTCTTTTTCAAACATGTTTCACTCTCGGAAGAAAGAGCATTCGGGCTTGACACAAGTAGTGTGACGATTGAAAAAGTTCCGCTGATCGTTAATCCTATCGGAGAGATCAATCTCAAACGAATAAAATAATCTGAGGGCGTTCTGTGTGACGCCCTTTTTAATATTTACAATATGTCTTTAAAACCGAAAAGTCCCCACGATTCACTTACTATAAATACCGAACTGGTTTTACCAAACGACACCAATACACTTGGAAATTTAATGGGAGGCCGTTTATTGCATTGGATGGATATTGCAGCAGCAATTGCAGCTCACCGTCATTGTGGCCGTATCGTAGTAACAGCAAGTGTGAACAATGTAAGTTTCAATCAGCCGATCAAATTAGGAGAAGTAGTAACATTGCATGCAAAAGTTTCACGTGCATTCAGTTCATCAATGGAAGTTTTTATTGATGTGTGGGTAGAGAATAATGCAACCGGTCAGAAAATAAAATGCAATGAGGCTATATATACTTTTGTTGCAGTTGATCAGTTGGGGAATCCGATAAATGTTCCACAGTTAGTTCCTGAGACGCATGAAGAAAAGCAGCGTTTTGACAGCGCGCTTCGCCGCAGACAATTATCGTTGATACTTGCAGGGAAAATGAAACCTGCGGAGGCTACGGAGTTGAAGAAGTTATTTGAATAGTTGAAATAAAAATCTGTGTAAAAAATAAAACACTAAGATCACTAAATTTTTGTCACAAGAACACAATGTGCCCTTGAGAAAAAAACTTAGTGATCTTAGTGTTAAAAAAACTTATTAGTCTTAAAAATCTAGTCTCTTCTTACAATAACTCGACCCATTTCATTCTTCTCCCCATTTTTCACAAGAAGAATATAAGAACCATTCGCAACTGAAGAAACATCCATTGTATTGACTCCGCTATAAACTTTTTGAGTAAGAACAATTCTGCCGGTTATATCGACAAGATTTACGATTCCGTTATTATCTGCATTACTCATTAAGAATGATATTAACGACGAAGCCGGATTTGGATATACGTTGAATACAGTCGACAGATCGTTATTAGTAATTCCTGTCTGAACATATGTACAATCAGGTGAAACGCTAACACAACCGGAAATATCATATACTACAACAGCATATATTCCATCAGCAGTAGGTGTATAGGTCTGAGTATTTGATCCGGGAATATAGTTTCCATTGTAATACCATTCATATGAATTTCCTGCAGACGCTTCAAGCACACCTGCATTGAAAGTGATAGTTGCAGGAGTAGAGCTACCCATCGTTACTGAAGTAGCAGCAGTGTTGGTACATCCATTTGCATCTGTAACTGTCACAACATAATTTGTTGCAGCACTGGCAGTACAAATTGGATTTGCAGACGTTGCATTGTCAAGTCCCGTTGCCGGATTCCATGAATATGTGAAAGAACCCGCGCCACCTGAAGCGGTAGGAGCACCTCCGATAGTTACAGAGCTACCATTGCAGACAGATTGATTTGCTCCGGCTGAAGCAACAATTGCTGCCGGCTGAGTGATCACAACGGAACTAGTAGCGATACAACCAGTATTATCTGTTGTAGTTACAACATAAGTTCCGGCAGCAAGATTATTAGCAGTTGCGGCAGAGCCACCGGAAGGTGACCAGGAATAAGTGAAAGGAGCAGTACCACCGGAAGGTGTAATTGTAGCAGAACCGTTAGTTCCGCCATTACAAGAAATGTTCGTTATACTTGATGAAAGAGTATATGTACTTCCACTTACTGCAAGAGTTGCAGCATTACTTGTACCACATGCATTGTTAGCAACAACAGAAATATTTCCCGAAGAACTTCCTGACGTAACGCTGATCGAATTTGTAGTTGATGTTCCTGTCCAGCCTGAAGGAAGATTCCATGTATAAGTAGTTGCTCCGGAAACAGCAGCAACAGAGTAGGTAGCAGACGTTCCGCTGCATAAAGTTGCCGAACCAGATATAGAGCCAGGTTGAGCCGGTGTGGAACAAGTTGCTTCCGTAACCAATTACGTACCTGAATAAACATAATCACCGCTTTCATTACCATCGCCATCTCCGGCAACACCTGCGAAATAGAAGGTAACGTTACCCGTACCGGCAGCAGGAGCTGTCCAGCTGAAGTTGAAGACTTTTGAAGCAGCAGTAGCACCGCCATCTAAAGTATGAACGATATTTCGGCGCGAAACACCACCTGCAGTTGCACTTTTTATTTGAGTAGATGCACCATCTGTAATATTTAATGTTCCCGCATTTTGATTTGCAGATGTTAATGCTTCAATGCCCACACCAAATAAACTATTGGCCGAACGAGAAACGGTTACACTCATATTATAAGTTTGTCCGGGTGTATATTGAAAACCCGTCATTGAAGGTGAAGAAATTGTAATTGAACCTCCACCAGTGTTGCGTGAATAATCACCGTGACAATCGTCGCAGTAAACTTCATTAGGAGAACCTGTTTTTGCAGCTTTACCATTGTCGCTCATTTGTTCGCTTGTGAAAAAAGCGAATGCAATAATTGGCAGCGCAGTGAGTAATAATTTCTTGATCATTGTTTTAATTGTTTAGGTAGTGAATATTTTTATTGAGATAATGATTCTCGCAGTAGCCGCAAAGCCGCTTCCCATGCGGCTTTTGGCAGAATCTATTTATGATTGACACAAATTAAGATTAAAATTTTGTTGCGAAAATGAGATACAGGTGATTTGGAATATGATTTTTATTATCCTCATCTTACTGTCAAAATTCGTTTGAAAAAATTAAAATATATAAATAGAAAAATTGAATAAGAAGAGGAAATCCATGTTTATCATAGTAGACAATTTTATATCTTGCATTCTCCTAACGACATAGTACCATTTCAAATTAGAATAATCCACACGGTAAAATGAAAAAGATCTGCAGTATTCTCTTATTACTAATTATTTCCTCAACTTCATTTTCTCAACAACAAAAATACCGGAAGGTCAAGATCTGGTTTGATGGGAAATCATCAACGCAACTTGCAAAACTAGGTGTGGACTTACTGGAAGGCGAGTATAAACGTGGTACTTGGTTTGTTTCAGATTTCAGCGAAGGCGAATTGGACAGAATAAATAATAGGGGCTTCCGGACAGAAATAATTATTGACGACGTACAGAAATTTTATCGTGAGCGCGCTCAACAATCTGCTTCTGCTCAACAAAGAGTAAGTAGTGCAACATGTGGATCCTCGGGTCCGACATATACTACGCCATCTCATTTCTATCTTGGTGAAATGGGCGGATACTTTTCTTACGACCAGATGATAAATATCATTGATTCGATGGCTTTGCTTTATCCGACTTTGATCACAGTCAAACAACAGATCGATCCGACCCTTACTATTGAAGGTAATCCAATCTACTATGTAAAAATTTCTGACAATGCTACAATTGATGAATCAGAGCCGGAAATACTTTACAATGCAGTTCATCATGCGCGTGAAGCAGAATCATTATCGCAACTGATCTATTATATGTGGTACTTATTAGAAAATTATTCCACAGACGTTACGATACAATCGCTGGTGAATAATACAGAAATGTTTTTTGTACCATGTCTGAATCCTGATGGATATATGTATAACCAGTTGACAAATCCAAATGGTGGTGGAATGTGGCGGAAGAACAGGAGAGATAATCTGGATGGCGAGTTTGGAGTTGACCTGAACAGAAATTACGATTACTTCTGGGGATTTGATGATACAGGCTCATCGCCCCTTACAAGTGATGAAACCTATAGAGGCACAACTCCATTTTCAGAACCTGAAACACAGGCCATCAGTAATTTTTCAATTGCACACGAGTTTAAATATGCGTTGAACTATCATACATATGGAAATCATCTTGTTCAACCTTTCGGTTATATTCCTGATCTGTACCCTGCCGATTCAGCGCAGTATTCAATTTATGGAAATGCATTGACTGCGGAAAATAATTATCATGTTGGTCCGCCGAATCAAACTGTAAATTATGTTGTGAATGGAAATTCCGATGACTGGATGTATGGTGAACAGGCATTAAAGCCAAAGATCTTCGCATGGACTCCGGAAGTTGGATTGCAGACGGATGGATTTTGGCCCGCACCGGACAGGATCATTCCATTGGCAAATGATAATATCTATGCTAATCTAATGCTTCCGAAACTTGCGACCAAATATGCGAGAGTCACACATAACGAAGACTTGAATATTGCACAACTTGGAAATTATTTTGCATATGATTTTAATGTTCTCGGTCTGGACACATCAGGAACTTTTACAGTTAGTCTCACTCCGGTTTCTGCAAATGTTATTTCTGTTGGATCGGCCCGTACTTATACGAATGTAACATCGCTGCAGATTTCACGTGATTCGATTTCATTTAATCTTGATCCGACAATTTCTAATGGTGATCAGGTTATTTATATCGTAACATGTGACAATGGTTCATACACTGAAAGTGATACGATCATTCAGACTTATGGCATACCTCAGCCACTCATTATTGATGATTGTTCAAATCTTGCGAACTGGAACAGCGGATCTTTTTGGGATACAACGACAGAGTCTTTTGTTTCAGCATCAACATCAATTACGGATTCTCCATTTTCCGATTATTTTCCAAGTAGCTTTAATGAGATTGTGCTAGCAAATAATGTTGACTTGTCAGGAGTAATTAATGCGTCGCTGATTTTCGATGCAAAATGGATTACGGAGAAAGGGTTTGACTATGTGCAATTGTCAGCTTCGGCAGATAACGGGATTACATGGACACCTTTGTGTGGAAAATATACACAACCCTCAACAGAAGGGACGATCTTCGGTGAGCCATCATATGAAGGAACTCAAATTGATTGGGTAAAAGAAACGGTGAGTCTGAATGATTATATCGGACAAAATATTAAGATTCGTTTTTTACTTGTGAGTGATGCGTTTGCGGAATTCGACGGATTTTATTTTGATGACCTTTCAATAGAGACATTGAGTTCGAATACGGGAGTTACTTCAAAGCCATTAAACATTTTCCTTTCTCAGGCTTATCCAAACCCGGCGACAGAAAAAGCAGTGGTGAATTTTCATCTTGCGAATGTCGGTGATGCATTTGTTGTCTATAATTCATTTGGTCAATTGATGATGAAAAAAGAAATTACATCAACTAGTGGAACAATTGAAATAGCAACTGAAAATTTCAGTGGCGGGATGTATACGTATTTAATTCAGATGAAGGATGGGGGCAGGAGTAGGGTTGGGAAGTTTTTGGTGAGTGAGTAGGTGATTAGACAGTACGGCGATAATTTATTAAAACACTGAGAACACAAAGATCACAATGAGAACACGGAATGGGGGTTTGACTTTTAAGCTCGGCGTTTGATATTGAAGGGAGTACGACTTCGATTTTTTTAAACATAGAGAACAGAAGTAAAACACTTAGCACAAGAGCCGAAAGCTCCATTCCGTGTTCTCATTGTGATCTTTGTGATCTTTGTGTTTTATTTTTTACAATTTTTCCCTGCATCCTACGTTTCCCAAAAACGGAAAACCACTTTCCATACACTCTTTCTAATTCTTTTTTAAACCACACGCACCAATGAAAAACGCAATAGCTTTTAAAGCAGGGCTTATTATTGCTTTGATTTTGAATTTTAGTACTATTACGAAAGCGGGAAATTCAGTATTGAGTACCGGAAACTGGTATAAGCTTTCGGCCTATGAAACAGGAATTCATATCATCACTTATAATGATCTGGTAGCTCTTGGAATTCCTGTATCGACAATTGATCCGAGAAACATTTCACTTTATGGAAATGGTCCGGGAGAACTGCCTTTATTAAACAGCGATCCGCGACCGGAAGATCTTCAGGAAATGGCAATTGAAATCAATGGAGAAAGCGATGGAGTATTTAATCAGGGCGATACAATTTTTTTCTATAATCACTCTCAGACAACCTGGAAGGTAATAGGAAGTCCGATCAGTTCCTGGCGGTTTCAGCATTATATAAATAATTATTCAGACAGCACTTATTTTTTTCTTAAGGTTGGCAACGTTGCAGGAAAAAGAATTGCGGATCAACAAGGTCCGGCAACATTTACGGATAGTACAACAACATACACAGCGCATGCAGTTTATGAATCAGAGCAGATAAATTTTCTGCATTCAGGGCAGGAGTGGTTTGGGGAACATTTTAATGTGATTTCAGGACAAACAATATTTTTCCCTGTCATGTTGAAAAATATCAGCCCAATAGATTCAACAACTTTTAATATAAGTTTTGCCGGCAAAGATACCAGCGGCCAAGGATCACTCATTTTTTCATTCAATGGATCAAGCTCATTACAACATATTCCTGCTGTAGGAACGACTGCACAGGACAATTATGCATCACTTGTTAATTTCAGCAGATATGCTTATGTCCCTTCCTCAGTGGATAGTTTAGGATTACTACTACAATCATCAAATTCAAATGCAGTAGGCTGGTTAAATTATATTGAGATAAACTCTATTTGCAATTTGATCTTTGATGACTCACCTTTAAGTTTTCGTGATAGCCGAAAAACCGGTCCGGGAAGAATTGTAAAATATGATCTGATTGCAAATACAGGTATAAAAATCTGGGATGTAAGTTCATTCAGTGACGTTAGAAATCAATTCTACACAGTGAACGGTCCATTGATCAGTTTTAATTCAGCAGCGGATTCACTTCGTGAATTTATTGCTTTTGATGGAAGTAATTTTATACAGCCAACATTTATCGGAAGCGTCCCAAATCAGAATTTACATTCTATTGTAAATCAAAATATGATCATTGTTACGGATGAATCATTTATAAATGAGGCAACAACACTGGCGCAATATCATTTTACAAATGATAATCTTTCAACAATAGTCGTAACACCGCAGCAGATCTATAATGAATATAGTTCCGGAGCTCAGGACGTAGTAGCGATCCGTGATTTTTTCAGACAAGTTTATCATTCTGCGAGTTCACCTTCGGATTCATTAAAATATGTTCTGATGTTTGGGTCGCCATCGTACGATTATAAAAATATATTGGGGCAGGGAAAAAATTTCGTTCCGATTCATGAATCACCGGGTTCTATTAATCAGACACAAACGTATTGTACGGATGATTTTTATACTCTGATGGATTCATCCGAAGGGCAATTTTACAACAATGAAATTCCCGACTTTGCAATTGGAAGACTACCTGTTAGAAATTTGCTGGAAGCGCAGGTTATAAATAAAATAATGGCATTTGGTTCAGGTTCTGATTTTGGAATCTGGAGAACAAAAGTAACTGCAGTAGCAGATGATCAGGATGGTAATATTCACTTAAGTCAATCAGATATTCATGCAAATAGAATTGAAGGTTTTAACTGCGGACTAAATATTTGTAAAATTTATATCGATGAATTTATTCAGCAACATGATACCATTACGAATTCTGATACTTATCCGGACGCAAATCTGAAGATCCAGGAAGCGTTTCAACAAGGTAGTGCTGTTATTCAATACATGGGTCATGGTAATTCTCAAGGATGGGCAGAGGAAAGAATTCTGGAATATGAGTTTCTTGATAGTGTCACCAACATTTCTAATCTTCCTGTGATTCTGGCCGGAACAGTAACCTTTAATGTGGTTGATGATCCGTTTATATCTTCTGCTGCAAGTGTTGCAATACTGAATCAGTCGGGCGGCTGTATTGCCAGTATAGCGCCGACGCGATTAGCGTACTCTTCGAGTAATAATAATTTTGTAACAAGGATGAATAAGAATCTTTTTGAAAGATCTTCCGGCAAATGGCCGACTCTTGGTGAAGCATTTTTCAAAACGAAGAAAGATATGCATGTTGATCCATTCACACGTTCAATAAGTTTACTTGGAGATCCGGCCGTAAGAATATTATTTCCTGAGAATGAAGTGGCGGTAACTTCGATAAATTCAGACACCTTGAGTTCAGGCCAAGCGGTACAGATTTCAGGAGAGATCCGTGACAGCAACGGTTCATTGTTGTCATCTTATAATGGTCTTATGGATATGACAGTGTTCAATACTAAATCTCTTCATATGACTTTAGGAAATGATTCTTCAAGTACCGGAAATCCGGGAGTACCGAGTCCTTTTTATGTTTGGGATGATACATTGTATTATACAAGTGTAAATGTGATCAATGGAATGTTCAGTCAGAGCTTTATTTTACCAGGCGGATTAGATTCAGGTTTTGGAGCAGGAAGAATTGCATTCTATTCAAGCGATGGGATTGTCGATGCTATGGGATGTTACAATAACATAGTCTACAGAAATCTTACTCCCGGCATTTCTGAATATGCAGATCTTCAAATCAAAATTTTTCCAAATCCTTCAATTGACCGGATAAAATGTACACTTAATATAAGCGATGTAAAAGACTGGTCTTATACTTTGATGGGAATTGATGGTAAAAAATTGAGGAGTGAAAAAATTATTTCGGGGGAATTTTATATTGACAGAAAGGCAATTGCCCCGGGAGTTTATTTTTTGAGGATAGCTGATGAGGGGAATAGGAGTGTTAGGGTGGAAAGGGTTGTTTTTGAATAGATCGTGATTGTGTGTCAAGAGTACGACTTCGATTTCTTTTAAACACAGAGAACATGGAGGAAAAAATCAGAGTCGAAATCCTATCCATTGAGATATGCATTCGCTATAGCATCTGCATCCTGTAAATTCATACATTTAAAATGCCCTCTGGGACATTTGTCAAAACCGATCTTAGAGCACGGTCTGCAGGGTAGATTTCGGATCTCGAAAATTTTATTGTTTGTGTGTAAAGCTTTTGGCAGATAAGGATACATACCGAATTCAGGAATTGTATTTCCCCATACAGAAACAATTTTTTTTCTGTATGCTGCAGCGATATGCATCAGTCCGGTGTCGTGGGAGATGACATGATGTGAATGTTTTACAATAGCTGCAGATTGATTCAGAGAAAATTTTCCGCAACCATCAATTACCGGAACACTAAACTGCGAAACAATTTCAATTCCTCGCTGTACATCTTCTTTACCACCAAGTAAGATGACAGGCATTTTAATTTTTTTCGCGATCTCAATCATCTTTAGTAAAGGCAATTGTTTGGTAGCATGCTTTGCGCCAATCACCCAGGCAATATATCCGTTTTGAAAAGCCGGCGGAAGAGTAGAAATTATTTTTTCATCATCATTAGTAATAAAATAGTCGAGCCCTTCGCCATCATTTTTTACTCCATAAGAAGAAACTGTTTCAAGATACCGATCTACAATATGTTTATCCGGCAGCGATTTCGTTTTGAAATTTACCGCCAGCCATTTTTGAATATTAAGTTTATCGAATGAATGCGAAGGCACACCCAGTGCGCGCTTTACTTTAAGTGTCCGGAAGTTATGATGCAGATCGATCACAGCATCATACTTCTCGATCTTAAGAAGATCCAGAACTTCTTCAACATTGTTTTCGAATAGAAATGTTTTAAAAAGATAAGGATTGTTTCTTGTAACAGACTCAAAACTTTTTTTAGTCAGAAAATGGATTTCAGCATTTGGAACTTGTTTTTTCAGACAACGGATCACCGGAGAAGTGAGCACGATATCACCGATTGAAGAGAAACGAAGCAGAAGAAATTTCATCTGAAAGAAGGCCGATTAATTATTACTTTTATGCCCGAAGGCACTGAAAGAGGTGCAAAGATAAACTTACAGCGATAATATAAAAGATGATTATTACAGATACGCACACCCATCTTTATGCGGAGGAATTCGATGCAGACAGGGACCAATTGGTAGAGCAAGCGGGAGTTTTGGGAGTTCAACGGTATTTTATGCCGAATATTGATAGTACCAGCATAGAACCAATGCTGGCATTAGAAAAAAAGTATCCGGGAAAAGCTTTTGCAATGATGGGGTTGCATCCTTGTTATGTAAAAGAGAACTGGAAGCAGGAACTTGAACTAGTCGAAAGCTGGCTGAATAAAAGAAGTTTTGTGGCAGTCGGTGAGATTGGAATCGATTTATATTGGGACAAAACTTTTCTGGAGCAACAGAAAGAAGCATTCAAACTTCAGATTCGACTGGCCAATGAAAGAAACCTGCCAATTGTAATTCATACGAGAGATTCTTTTGATGTAACATATGATTTGTTAGTTGAAACAAAGAAAGAGCACCCTCAAGGGATCTTTCATTGCTTCACGGGAACAGAAGAACAGGCGAAGAAGGCAATTGATCTAGGGTTTATGCTAGGAATAGGTGGGGTAGTGACTTTTAAAAACAGTGGCGTTGATAAAGCGATTGAAAACATTCCGCTAGAGCACATCGTTTTGGAAACAGATGCGCCTTATCTTGCACCTGTACCATACAGAGGAAAAAGAAATGAACCGGCATATATAGTAAAAGTCGCGGAGAGGTTATCGGAGATTTATAAATGTTCGGTGATGGAGGTGGCGGATATTACGACTTCAAATTCGATCAGGTTATTTGGAATATAAAAATAAAACACTGAGAACACTAAGTTCACAAAAGAACACGGAATTGTTCCGTGTTCTTTTGTGAACTTAGTGACCTCAGTGTTAAACATAATAATCTTCTCATGAAGAAAAAAGTTCTAATAATTTACACAGGCGGAACAATAGGAATGATCCGTGATCATAAGAAGCGGACGTTGATTCCATTCAACTTCAGTACGATCACCGATCAGATTCCTGAGTTGAAGCATTTGAATTGTCATATTGCATTTCATGCATCACACAAAGCGATTGATTCGTCTGATGTGCAACCGGATTTCTGGGAAGAACTGGCAACGATCATTGAAAAAAAGTATCGGCAATACGATGGATTTGTGATCTTGCATGGAACAGATACGATGGCGTACACAGCTGCAGCATTAAGTTATATGCTGGAGAATTTGTCGAAGCCTGTTATACTTACCGGCTCGCAATTACCGCTTGGTGTGATCCGTACAGATGCAAAAAGAAATCTCATTACAGCGATTGAAATAGCGGCATCCAAAAAATTGGTTCCTGAAGTTTGTATTTATTTTAATAGTCAGTTATTCAGAGGAAACAGAGCAGAGAAATTTACGTCGAGTAAGTTTGATGCTTTTCAGTCTTTGAATTTTCCTGTGTTGGCGGAAGCGGGAGTTGAAATGGTTTTTGATGAACGAATGATCTTACCAAAACCCAAAAAGAAATTCAAAATAAACCGTGGATTCAATGAACATGTTTTAGTGTTGAAACTTTTCCCGGGTTTATCGCCAAGTGTAATTGATGCATTGTCTGAAATAAAAAATTTGCGTGGAATTGTTCTGGAAACATTTGGCAGCGGCAATGCGCCATCGACAAAAAAGTTTCTTGACAGTATTGAGCGATTAATTAAAAGTGGAATTATAGTTTTGAATATTTCTCAGTGCAGTGGTGGAATGGTCAATCAGACCAAGTATGAAACAGGAATCGGATTGAAAAATATTGGAGTTGTATCCGGTGGCGATATGACAACGGAGGCGGCAATTACGAAGATGATGTTTCTTCTTGCCCGTTATCCGAAATTGAAAGACATTAAAAAACAGCTGACAAATAATTTGGCAGGCGAACTGTCTCGGTAAAATCGCTTGCAGGTTATCAGGTTGACAGGTTTGCAGGTTCGCAACCTGCAAACCTGATAACTTAGAACATTTAATTTAATAAAGTCATGGACACACTTAACAGTACAAACCGAAAAAAAATGGAAACAGTAATCATCATTCTGATCGTAGGAGTATTTGCGGGAATTTTCAGTGGCTTTATTGGAATAGGGGGCGGACTGATCGTTGTTCCGTGTCTGGTTTATTTTTTAGGAATGACGCAACATGCAGCACAGGGAACTTCGTTGGCGATGATGCTTCCGCCGATTGGATTTATGGCAGTTTACAATTATCATAAGACCGGAGCGGTAGATTTCAAAGTTGCAGGAATACTTTGTCTGAGTTTTGTGATCGGTAGTTTTTTCGGAAGTAAGATTGCAATTTCACTTTCACCGGAACAATTGAAACGGACATTTGGAGTGATCATTATTTTGTTGGGGGTGAAGATGGTTTTTTGGAAATAGGGGGCAGTTAATTTCAAAAAGACGTCATTAAAAATATTGTTAATCATAATTGAATAATATATGAAAAAATATTTCAACTCATCAGTCGGACGCCTCAGATTACTTGGTTTTCTGGAAGGGACTTCGCTTTTGCTTCTTGTACTTATTGCTGTTCCGATGAAATACTGGATGGACAACCATAGTCTGGTAAAATCAATCGGGCCGGTACATGGAGCGTTGTTTTTGTTATTTGTCTTTAACGCTCTACAGGTTGGTGTTGAACAAAAATGGAAATTCATGGGAACAACGATGAAGGTTTTGATTGCCTGTATAGTTCCGTTTGGAACTTTTTATATTGATAAAAAAATTCTGAAGGCGATTCATGTGAATGAGCAAGTCAAGTGAAATAATTGAAGGATCGTTATTCAAACATTCAATATTCGCGAAGTAAAAAAAAGTTTACACTTATTTTAACGATAACCATTGGTATTAAAAAACAAGCCGCACATTCTCCTATGCGGCTTGAATCAAACCTCCTGAAAAAACTATTTTGAATCAGGGAAGACAAGTAATTTTAATGCAACAAGTGCTACAATTACTATTCCAACCCACAAGAATACCATTCCGAATCCGGATTTTTTTTCACCATCGTTCAGATGGTCGACATTATTTTCCATATATATTTATTTTGAAATAAGTGAAATAGCTAAATGCATTGCAATCGAACATTGCAATGTAAAAGCAGATAAATTAATAAAGTGAAAAAGGGAATATCTCAGATAAGAAGCACCCGCAGAAAAACATGTAGATCCGTTGAAGGTTTTACATCAGCATACGGTGTGATAAGAAATTGAAAACTAATTTGCCTGTTGATTTTATTCTGTGTTGTGACAGATGAATTACATGAACCAATATTAACAGTCCGTACAGGATTAAAAGTGGAATGGACAATTCCCGTTCCCGGTTGAATAATTCCTTCTTCGAATACAGAAAGAAAATTGGAAACTATTCCGGCAGTCGTTGAAAAGTCGTCGGTGTTTTTAACAACAGCATCTTTTTGCAATGAATTTACAGACGTAGTTTTTCCGTTTGCGAAAAGCAATCCGGAAAACAGCAAGAAAAAAATTAAGAATGACTTTTTCATTGATAGTGCGAAGATACGGATAAATGCCCGGTAAAAAAACTCAACACTAAGATCACTAAAAGTCAGCACAAGGGCACAAGTGAAGCGAAGTATCATTTTGTGTCCCGATAGCTATCGCACAGACGTAAAATTAAATTTATTTATATATATCGAAAATAAGTGCACTGGCGCCAACTTTATTGCGTCAGCTTTAGCTGACGGACTAAAAATAGAATGTAGTTGCCTGGCTTTAGCCACATGACACACTTAAATTCTATCATACCATTGAAAAAAATGTGGCTAAAGCCGCAGTATTACTTTTCCTTTTTCTCCGTCAGCTAAAGCTGAATAAAAGCCATCCTGTAGAGATATCAACAAAAATTAAGTGACGCCTATGTGATAGCTATAGTCACATAATGATCATTAACTCTTCTTGTTTTTAATAATTCAGTAATCTCAGTGTTAAAAATTTTATCATATAAAAAGAACCATCATTTATGCGGTAACGATTTTCATTTCAAATATTTTCCTTTGATTATTTAAAAAATGCTGTCCGCCGCGGCGGATAGCCATGCGCGAGGGGAAAATTGAGGGGACTCAACGCATGGCGTAAGCGATTTTAAGTTCAAACAAAATTATTTATTGAAGTAAAAAAATTAACATAAGGCCTTGCATTTATTTATGCGGCCCCCCGGGGTTAAATATGTATCACAATGAAAAGTCCATCAATGAGCATTAATTTTCCCGGATTATACTCCATCAGACTAATATTCCAAGTCCATTTCATTTAAAAATTCACCATAAAGTACTTGATTTTAGTCTTGAAAAGGCAAAAAATAAAGATTATGTATAACTAATAAGCATTTTGAAAATATCACATTTTCTAAAATCCAATATGTCACCCCTCTCGTATTTATTTCAGGTGTATTTAGAAGTCATGCGTAAATCAATTGCAATTATTCTTTTAGTGAGTCAGATGTTGATCGTCGTTGGTGGTGTATTGCCGACGATGATCAACTATTTTGTTCTGAAACAATCAGAGCTTGCTATGAATGCGAAACTTACAAATTTACCGCCACGAACGAATATACTTTTTGCACTAAACGACATTGCCCGTCAGCATGAAAAAAACAAGCAATCAAAACCACTCCCGGAATCATTGGTCACCTCCAATGTTGTTTTTGCCTGTATTGACGAAGGCTCTGCGATGATTAAAATTTTCTTGTCCGCTAAAATTGTTTTTAATCACTTTAAAACGCTGGATACGTTGGATGGATTTCTTGGACTTTTAATTCCACCGCCTAAATTTTAATTCTTTAGCCGATTCTTTAATTGGCGAAATTTGTTTAATGTTTAATGTTGCGGGTTACTAATTGTTGACGGTGTTCAATATTTTCAAGAATCTTCAGATTCATTTTGTCTGGGTTTTGAAATCAACAACCGGTAAATAAAAACATTTTCATAGACGAATTTCAGTTTTAATTGACGCATGCGTTATTGACATCTTAAGAAGGTGGAAATTCTGACGCAAGCAGAATACACAAACCATTTTAACAAAAGTTGAATACCGGAATTTTAATAAAGACTCCTATGAAAAAATTATACATCATTTTATTCATCATACTTAACACAATCACAAATAGCTCGGCTCAAGAATTGACCGGACAGTTGAAAGACTCAATATCTGAAGAGCCAATTGCCGATGTTCTGATTAAAATTGACAATTCAGAAATTCATACTCACACAGATTCAAAGGGCAAGTTTGTTATTCAGAATCTGAATGAAGCAAAATATGATGTAACGTTTTCTAAGTTCGGTTACGAACCATTTACCAGGACAGTGACTATCATTAAAGATCAATCAACAATCATTGATACAAGAATGATTATCAAATCGATTAGTTTGCCAACTGTTTCCGTCGCAGCTGAACGTCCGGTGAGTGCGGCTTCTTCGAAACATTTATCGGCGATAGATTTTGAAAACAGACCGAAGAATTCGGCTCAGGATATGTTGAGACTTGTCCTGGGACTATTCATTGCACAACATGCAGGCGGCGGAAAAGCGGAGCAGATCTTCATCCGCGGATTCGATTGTGATCATGGAACGGATGTGGCTTCCTATGTAGATGGTATTCCGGTGAACATGGTTAGTCATGGACATGGACAAGGTTATATGGATCTGCATTTTCTGATTCCTGAAACAGTAGGGGAGATGGACGTTTTCAAAGGCCCGTATTCACCGAAGTACGGAAATTTTGCAACTGGTGCAGCGGTCTCTTTTTCTACGAAAGACACCTTAGAAAATAATCTGATCAAACTTGAACAAACATTCATTCCGGAGATCGGAAATGTTTCAGTGCCCAGAGTTCTTGCTATGTTCAAAGCACCTTTTAATTCGGAAAACGTAAAAACTTATTTAGCAGCAGATGTTCTGAATAACCGAGGTTACTTTGATGCGCCTCAGGATTTCACCAGAGTGAATCTTTTTTCGAAAACAATTTTTCATCTGAATGATCATTCAAGCTTGAAATTATCATTATCAACTTTCAGTTCGTCGTGGAATGCTTCCGGACAAATTCCGGATCGCGAAGTTTTAGCCAGTCGACTTTCTCGTTTCGGAAGTATAGATGACTCAGAAGGTGGAAATACTTCGCGAACAAATTTCAACTTAGCATACGTTCAAAGAACATCTAACGGTGAATTTGAAACCCAGGTGTTTTCATTTAAATATCGTTTTCGTTTATTTTCCAATTTTACATTTTATCTCGAAGACCCTATCAATGGCGACGAAATCGAACAGGATGATAACAGAAGTGTTCAGGGATTAAATACACGGTATTCGTTTTTTCATAAGCTTGGAAACATGAATAACAAACTTACCATTGGTCTTTCTTATCGTGCCGATGATATTCAGAATGAACTATGGCACACAATAGACAGAACTCGTTTGGAGTCAAAAGCCCTGGCGAATGTTCTGGAAAATAATTCAGCAGTTTATCTGAATGAAACTTTTCGTTTCAGTGATTATTTCCGGATAGAAACCGGTGTGCGCTATGATTATTTTGTTTTCGATGTAGCAGATCAATTGCCTACTGATTCTTTCCATACGAATTATTCAGGAACAAATTATCAGTCTGGCATCAATCCAAAGTTGAATTTTATTTTTACACCGAATGATAAACTTCAGATCTTCATCAACTCCGGTCGCGGATTTCATAGTAATGATGCAAGATCAGTTGTGCAGGATAAATTGAATCATACTTTACCAGTGGCAGATGCCGCTGAGATTGGTACTGTTATGACACTTTCAAAACGTCTTGTGTTAAGCGCTGCTATCTGGTGGATGGATATGTCGAACGAACTGGTCTATGTCGGAGATGACGGCACAACAGAATCGAAAGGGCCAAGCAGAAGATCAGGTATAGATTTAAGTGCAAGATATCAGCTGTCAAAAAACTTGCTTGCAGATGCAGATCTGAATATTAGTCGCGGGCGATTTATAGAAAAGCAATTTGGCAAAGAGTTGATTAATGATTTTTATATTCCGCTTGCACCAACACTAACATCAAGCGGCGGATTAACTTACACAGGAAAAATAGTTGAATCATCAGTTCGCTATCGACATATTTCTGACCGGCCTGCGAATGAGGATAACAGCATCACTGCAAAAGGGTATACACTATTAGATTTATCATGCGCCTATAAATTCAGAAAAGCAAAATTCAGTTTGTCCGTTGAAAATTTATTGAACATAGAATGGAATGAAGCGCAGTTTGCAACAGAGAGCCGGCTGAAGAATGAAATGGAGAGTGTGGAGGAGTTGCATTATACGCCGGGAGCGCCTGTGGCAATGAAGCTGGGGATTGTGATTGCGTTATAGGGGAAACACAACTGCACAATCACAAATGTTTTCTCTTAAAACACAGAGAACATGGAGTTCACAATGAGATCATAGAATTTGCTATTTTTATTGTGAACTTTTTTATGTTTGAGAGGGTGATATACAGATTTAAAAATCTATGGGCTCATTGTGAACTCCATGTTCTCTATGTTTTCCTCTATAAAGCGAAGCCCGGCGTATCAATACTCACCGCCCCATCCAGATGCTTAAAACTAAGCACAGCCACATTAGAATGATTCACTATCTGTTGCGAGAACATACCCATGAACATACCTGTAGTTTTTGATTCATGTCCGGTATTGATAACGATGAGATCACATTTATTTTTTGTTGCATACGATAATGCAGCCTCCGCAGTATTAGTTCCGGATACAATTTTAGAAGAATAAGAGAAGCCCTGATCTTCGATATGTTTTTCGACAGACTTTAATTTGATATTAAACTTACTTACTTCCGTTTTATCTTTTGTTCCCGGCAAACCGATGAGATGAATATTTGCATTGAAAAGATCTGCAAATATGAGAGCAATATTTACTTTCGCACGACTGTGAATGGAGTTGTCGATCGGGATAAGAATATTTTTGAAACTCATCTTCTTTGCTTTCACCGGAGTTGTGAGAACTGGAACATCAGAGATCGTAACGACACGTTGCGCATTACTTCCGATAAAATATTCTTTGAATCCTGAAGCGCCATGTGTACCCATGACGATCAGATTAATTTTTTTCTTTTTCGCCAGCGTTTTTATTTCAGTGTGAATATGGCCGTTCAGAATATGAATGGTGCATTTTATTTCATACTTTTTGTTAATGTGTTTTTGTAAGTCGGCCATTTTTTTGCCGATCTCTTTTTTTATTGCGCCGAAATTTGGCAAGATCACCTCAACAGTATCCAAAGCGGAGGCAGCATACACACGGTCTTCAACAACGTGAAGTAAAACCAATTCAGATTTTAAAAGAACAGCCAATCCCGCGGCTTCAGCAACAGCTGTATCCGAAGCATCAGAGAAATCAACCGGAACAAGAATTTTTTTAATATCAGATTTTTTCATGGAGACAAGGATTTAGGTGATAATTAGTACCATTAAAATTAGAGAAAATATCATGAATGCAGCATGATGAATGTTTTATAATTTGAAATTAAAATCTGACCAATGGCATACAATTTATTTCATGAAATAATAAAAAATCATGAAATGGAAAATTATCAGGGAATTCATATAAATACAGGGTTGAAAGTAAAGGGATATGGTGCAACCGGCGGACTGATCGGCGGAAAAACTTTGAAAGAGATGGACATTCAACGTCATGCTCCGAAGAGAGATGAAGTTCTGATCGAAGTCTTGTATTGCGGAGTTTGTCATTCCGACATTCACCAGGTAAATAACGACTGGCGGAATACAATCTACCCGTGCGTGCCCGGACATGAGATCATTGGCAAAATTGCTGAAACAGGTGATTCGGTTACAGCTTTCAAAAAAGGGGATATAGTTGGAGTAGGTTGTATGATCGATTCCTGCAAACAGTGTAAATCGTGTACGTCCGGTGAAGAGCAATTCTGTCTTGGACCTGTTGGCATGACGATGACCTATAACGGTTACTGGAAACCGGGAGATACGGATTTCAATACGTTCGGTGGATTTTCAACACACATCATTGCAAACGAAAAATTTGTTCTGCGCATTCCGGCGGAATTAGATCTGCAGTCGGCTGCACCGATTCTGTGTGCGGGCGTTACAACCTATTCTCCTCTGAAAATGTATATGAAGAAAGATGCGAAAGTCGGAATTGTTGGCATTGGCGGACTGGGGCACATGGCTGTGAAGATCGCCAAAGCAATGGGTGCACATGTTACAGCGATAACAACAAAAGAAGAAAAGCGAGAAGCTGCAATGGAGCTCGGAGCAGATGCAGTTTTGATCTCAGAAGACGAAGAAGCAATGAAAGGACATGAAGTAACTTTCGATTTTATACTCATCACTATTCCGGAAGAATTCGATATCAATCCATACATATGTTTGCTCGGTCCACGCGGAACGTTGATCACAGTTGGTTTACTTGGTCCATACAAATCACCGACAGATAATAATGAAGTTGCAAAATATTCCCGCACCGTCGGAGCATCGATCATTGGCAGCATCCGTGAAACACAGGAAGTGTTAGACTTCTGTGCAAAGCATAAAATTGCTCCTCTTGTTCAGATGATAAAGATGGATGAGATCAATGATGCGTTTGATAAAATTAAGGATGAAGA
>JBMQEM010000133.1:0-19840 GCA_049363815.1 Bacteroidota bacterium | reverse complement strand
TGAAAATCCTTTGCAGCCAGGCAGCCGGATCCTTCTCAGATGAAAATCTATTCTTCAAAAACGAGAGAACATACATTGGGAGCTAACTTCATGACGCTCTCTGATGATTTTTCGCCAATATTCATAAAACACCAATTATTACCGTTTTCTGAAATGGCGATCATTTTACTTATATAACTAAAGTCGCCGGTAGGCATCGACATAAAGGTCTTCTGCTCCAGCAAGCACTGCAATTCCTTTCCACACCTTACAACTTTATTCAATGAGATCAATTTGAATTTCTTGATTTCTATTTTGTCGTTCTTCATTGCTTTCACAGTTGTTTCACTCGCCATGAACTCTTCAAAACTTATTTTGATATCTTCAGGATAATAGATATGATCATAAATTCCTTTTAAGTCGCCTGTTCGCAAAGCTTCATTGCTCCGGTCTAGTTCAGAAAGAATAGCAGACTTGTAATGCTTTGTCAAACTATCCTGTGCGCAAATTCT
This sequence comes from Bacteroidota bacterium, assembly GCA_049363815.1. Taxonomy (GTDB): domain Bacteria; phylum Bacteroidota; class Bacteroidia; order AKYH767-A; family 2013-40CM-41-45; genus JADKIH01. Next base: position 19,349 of record JBMQEM010000133.1, on the reverse strand, counting down.
TTCAGGACAAAAACAGATCAGGACAAAAAAGAAAAACCAAATGCCTTTACTGTTTTTATATAAATTATGAATGACTACAAACATTCCGAGATCTTAATATGCAATTAATTTATTATTTGAGAACCTTAAGTTTATTATGAACCAATTGTTTTTATCATTCAAGATCATTTGAAGAATCACTTTCCGCTTTCACCCTCTTTCGTTGAACTATCATTGATAAGAGCTCTGATATATCTTTCACGTGTTTCTTTCAGACGATCCCGTTGTTCTTGCCTTCGTTTTTCTCTTTGTGAATTGAGTATCCTGAAAATATAAAGACAAACAAAAGAAAGGATGACCAGACCTAAAAGATAGTATTTTGACAGCGCCATGAAATGAAATTAATATTGTTTTTACTAATCTTCATTTTTCTTTTTTCAATAAAGTCATCGGCAAGTTCTTAATTCTCATTCAGTGAAAATCCAATTTTTTCATTGCCGGATGAATTGCTGAATAGCGAATTCAACTCAAGTATTTTTCCTTCATATTCTGCCCGTGTAACTACTTTCATATTCAGAAGCCAGTTAAGGGTGTCAACTTGCTGTGCATATTCTAAGTGTTTTGTAGGTTGACTGTATTTTAATTTTAAGATAGTATTTCGCTGATCGATCAATTGTTCAAAGAAACTGGTAACCGCCTCTTTCGATGGATTGTCGCCAATAAAATCCAATGCTTTATTTTCTGTCGTTACCAAACACAATTCGGTTCGCTTAGTAAAAAAATAATAACCTAAACTAATTACGGATAGAAAAAGCCAGAACAGGTAAGCAAATTCTTCTACCGGATGTTTAAAAAACTGTATCAATAAGACAAAAATTGAAATTCCAAGAAGTAAAAGGCCGATATACAAGGCCGATTTATTTTCGTAATTCTTTACGATCTTATTCGTAGTTATCTTTTCAAAAGGGAGATGATATTCTGAATCTCCACTTTTGGAAAACGTCTTTTTTGTAAGACCGGAATCATCGATCTCATACCGAAAGATTTTACCCCGGGTTTTCTGTTCAAGTGTCTTCATTTATATGTATGAGCTGGTTTAATTCTGATCAATTTCCCCATCATTTGTCAGGGACACACGAAACTAGCATTTTTTCAAGAAAGAATAAATCAAAGAAAGGAATAAAGTTTATTTCGGCAAAATAATTATCCCTTTTTTCTAGTCAAAGATTAACTCACATTGATCATTAAAGGTAATTCCGGTAATTCCAATATCTATAATTCTTTGCTTTAACTCTTCTGAAATGAAAGCATGATTATTCACATTTATATAATCATGGTTCTTGTATTTTGAGGCAATACAAATTCTGGAAAAATTCGGAAGAAACAATGTGCTTGTTAGGATTCTATAATTGTGCTCATCATTGATCGGATAAAACGTATCGATAAACTTTGTCGCACCGTCGACGATATCTACTTTCCTTGTAAACAATTCACTTTTAGAAAAAACTATTTCAGTTATTGGGATAGATTTATAATAGAAAAAATAATATGGATGTTCACGGTTAGTTTTCTGATCAAGGATGCTTGTTTTGTAAAAATGGTGATCAGCTATTCTAAAGTTTTCAAGAATATTTTTCAACCGGTCACTTATTAAAAATTTCACACCAGGAAGATGTGGTGAAAATTGCAGAAAATCAGTAAGACGTGCCGACTTCAGCAAATTTAAATTGACCAATTCGCTGACAACCTCTTTGATCTGTGATTCTTCTTTTACAATTTTCCCAGAAGAAAACAACATCTGATACTTACCGAAACCCTCTTTCGTTGAAAAACAATTTTTATCAAATTCGGCCTGATATATCCCATTGCGGACACCGATAACTTTAGGATCGGATGATGTTCTGAAAAAATAATACATACGATTTTGTGATGACGGAGATTATTCTATATAATTTGTAGAACAATCAGATACTTAAATAGGCGGAACCAAACAATTCAAAGATAATTAAAAAGTCAGAGCCTCATGTATTTTAAATGATGTGCCTACACTTTGATCGCAGTCCGATTTTATGCCGTCAGCAGGGATAACATTTTTTGTTTATGAGGCGAAAACGTAGCGATAAGGAAATGCTGAAAGCATCAGGTCGGGGTCTGCCCCCCACTGGCCGCATTGGTTCAGAACTAATTCTTATGCCACTCTTGGTTTTCTAATATGCTCCGGTAATGGTAGCGAATGCGGAAAGCAACGTGTGTGGATTTTCTTCAAGACCTCATTACATGTTGTAATTTTGGTGTGGATTAAAAATCCACAGCTCGGTTGCAAAGGATTGAAAATCCTTCGCAACCGGTTATCCTTCGCAACCCGAAACCCTTCGCAACCTGAAACCCTTTGCAACCGGGTAGCAGAAATAATTCAACTATAAATTTTCGTGTTTCAGAATTGACAATAATATTTTGGCTGTTAAAATTGGATATACGATATAGCATAAAACTAATAATCTGTTGGCCCATCCATTGATACCAATTACTCCTTTGGGTAACTCTGTCAATGGTGCCGAATCTGGTCCATAAGCGATTCCCGCAGCTTTCAATGATGAAAACAATAAGAACATTGAACCCGCCATCAATATTAAGCTTAACCAGATAGAATGTGATGAGAGTAATAGTGATGTGCTGTTAGTTTGCCACTCTGGTTTTTTTATTAAGTGGTAAGAAATTAGTAAAGCCCCAATTGGTAAGAAAGGAACACCTATTCCGAAGGAAAGCCCGTGTAGTTTGTGTTGGACATCAAATAACCCGCCCATAATAGCCCCAATTCCTGTAACAAATAATAACAGTACACCAAATTTTGCCCAACCGGTTGTAACTACATTCCACATCATAAATCCTGATGAAATAGAACAAAGTCCCCAACAGATAAAAAATATTGTAAGCAGCCATTTATGTTTACCTAATGCATACTCACTTACCATTCTGAAGTTCGGCTTGAATTCGGTACTTGTAAAGTGTAATGCTACCAGGCACAGGATTGAGATAATTCCAAAAGCAATTGTGCTATTAGCAAAAATGGATATACTTTTCATAGGATTAGTTATTTTATTTTGGTTAATAATTGAACTAATTGTTCAAAGCAGGCTGTAATTCCCTGTTCAAAGCCCATTTCGATTATTGTCTTTAATTGTTCTTCGGTTGTGTATTTCATTTTGAACTCTACTAGTGTGCCATTCGTTTTCGAAGTAAAACTTATCGTTCCTTTTGAAATCGGCAGCTCTTTATTCAATACCCCTTCATCATCGCAAAATGCATCTTCTATATCAATGCTTTTTAATTTTTCAATTGCAATGTATTTCATTATGCCCCAATGTTTCTGTCCTTCCGGACTTACCATTGCATACAACCAGAAACCTCCAGTTTCAAATTTCAATGTTTTGGTTTCGGCTCTCCATGGTGCGGGCCCCCACCATTGGTCTAACAGTTCAGCTTCAGTGTAGCAACGCCAAACATTTGTAACGGTAGACTTAAATTCTCTTGCTACTAAGATTGATTTTTCTTTTAAGTCCTTTACGACTGTGGTTTGTAAGTTGTCCATTGTTATTGTTTTTTTAATTTGTTTAAAACCTTGTCCAACTGATTGAATTTAGTGTCCCAAATTTTCTTGAACTGTTCCAACCATTTGTCTATCTCTTTCATTTTGTTAACCTCAAGTGAATAGTAGATCTCTCTTCCCTTTTGCTCTTGCTTTACCAGCTCACACTCTGTAAGAATGCGCAGATGTTTCGACACTGCTTGCCGTGTTGTATTGAAGTTCTCGGCAATTGCATTTGGTGTCATAGCCTGAAATGCGATCAGGACAAGGATTGCTCTTCTTGTCGGGTCAGCGATAGCCTGGAATATGTCTCTTCTCATAGTATACTTTATTTGGTAGTGAAACCAATCGGTTGCAAATATAAGTGCAACTAATTGGTTTCGCAAATTATTTAACAATTTTTTTTTGAGGATAATTAAATATCAAAGCAGAATTTTATTTTTCGCTTCAATTATCAATAAAAAGAGCATTTCTACTCTGTTCTGAAAAACGTATTGGCAGATTATTTTTGCATTACAGCAACGTCTGTCTTACAGATCATAGCCAACTAGAAAAAAGCAACCCAATTTCCCCGACTTTAAAAGTAAATTAAAAATTTCCGGATGATCTTTGTGTCAGTATGAATTAGCGCTTTATTTATACATACGCAATTGCGAAGTCGCATATCTGTTGAACAAAAAAGCAATACCAGTCAAGGCAAGAATAAAATATGCTTGTCCCGGAAACGGAGAAAAATATTTTTCTTTTACGAGTTTCTCAAACCAATACATCAGAAAATATAAAGCAGGAAACACTGTGAAATAAATTCCCAATATCAGCAGGGCAAGATATTTTTGTTGACGGTTCAATATTCCAATGAACATTCCGATAAAGAACAGAATGAACAATAAAAAAGGAAAGCCAAGCATTCTTGATTTTTCAATGTTGATTTTAAGAAGGTTTTGTTTTTCACTTTCAATCATCGATTTTCCGATGGTGAGATAATTTTGTAAATATTCTCTTTGCAGGATTTTGTCATCAGCAAATTGTTCGTCTTTTCTAATTTCTTTATTAGCGAAGTCAGCTTTGGTAAGGCCCATTTCAATAGCTGAACTGTCCATAAGTAATTCATTAATTTCTGCATTGTCAGCAATGGAAAGAATGGTGTTAGCTGTTTTATTTCTGATCTCGTCAATATTTGCAAAAGACGAATCCGTCAATTGACCGAACTCAAGGAAATTGTTCCCGACTCGTGAACGTCTGAAAAGATCCAGATTAGTCCGCTTCAACGGTTCATTTACTGCTTTCGATCTGATATCGAAGAGCAAACCGATTTGATGCAGTGTCGCTTTCGGAACGATAAACGCATTCCAAAGAAAACAACCAAGACTGAATATGGCCACTGGTAAAATTGCTTTCTTGATTTGCTTTTTCAAATCAGTTTCACCAGCGCTGAATAGTTTTCTGTAATACACAATGGCAAACACCAAAAGGCTGACCGGAAAAACGAGGTTAGTGAGCGTAATCATTGTCAGGGTGATCATTTTCAAAAGTGTCGATGTATCCAGATTCTTTTGAAACAGATCAACATTGTATTTGTAAAGAAACTGTGTTAACAGTAACGCTAGCCAGAATAGGAAAGTCACAATGAAAGCGAGAAAGCCGGATCTGAAGGGGGATAGTTTGGTTTCTTTCATTTATATTTTATGTGTGATGACAGGTAAGCGGAACGTTATGTTGACAGTAATTGGCTGATTCAGGTTTTATGCTTTCTCGCCAACAGCAACAACCATTTCACACGGTCCGACAAAACCCTCTGTTGTTTCGAACTTTTTCAGTTCCTCTTCGATTTCTTCCCAGACAGCTTGTTTCTCTGGATCTGTCAAGCTGCTCAACATTTGATGTAATGCACCGAACGATTCTCTCTCAAACTGCACACAATCTTTTGCAGCTGGAAAATTCAGGGGCGAATCAACGAGCACCGATCTTACATTAATAAAACCAGCCTTTATAAATGCTTTTTCTATTACACCTTCTGCACCTAAACTGAAAGGGCCGGGTTGACCGGGAAGAGGAGGCGGTAGTTTCGCGCGATTACGAATAATAGAAACAGGTACAGAAAAGAATTTATTTTTGTCGGGCGTTGAATAAACTATAGCTGCAACCTTTCCTCCCGGCTTTAACACCCGTAACATTTCTTTTAGTGCCCGCTGCTGGTCAGGAAAATAAATAAGACCTACTCTGGAAATAACTGCATCAAATGTTGAGTCAGGTACAGTCAGATTTTCTCCATCCATCACCTTTGTTTCAATATTTTTCATCCCCGCCTCCTTCGCCATTTCCTGGGCAAACTCAAGAATATTGGATGAGATGTCAGTAGCAAGAACGTAACCTGTTTCCCCAAATTTTTTTTGCTGTAGTTATAGTTTGCTCACCCGCACCTGCAGCCACATCAAGCACACGTTGTCCTGCTGAAACACCCGCCATCTCCAGCATAGTTTCTGTAGCCTTTCCTAGCCATTCATTGAGCGTAGGACTCCACCGATACCACGCCTGAGCAGCTGATTGCCATTGGTCGTGGGTTGTGTTTTTGTATTTAACAGGGTCAAATTTTGGTACAGTTTCCATTATGTTTATTTTATAAAAGTAAAATTGGTCATTTATTGCTGTTGGTTAAGGTAAGCAATTTAGAAATGCAATGGAACAAAACATGTTGGCGTTTGCCGTATTGTTGAGCACAAAATTATACTTGCATCGATCTTGATTCCAACAGGGGAGCAAAACTATGGAGAATTAAGTTTCCAATTTTTACCCTTGTCTTTGTTTTAATAGTCATCGTCATATTTTTCTGATATGCAAAATTTTCACATTGGGATTAAATTTCACAAAATGTTATAATAAAATTTGGAAAATCGAATCGATGAAATATCCCTACCCCCATATACTAATTTTAAAAAACAAGAACACTCCCCACAACTCCTCAATCAAAAATTCTTAATTAATAATACAATTGTACTGAAATAATTAAGAAATTCAAATCAAATTATGTGCAGAGATCAAATGATATGAAAATTGAATAGAATAGAAAAAGCGCACATATTAAAAGTGCGCTTCTGATAATTTAAGAAATTCCAATTGCGCTTATTTTTCCAAAAGCCCATAATACCTCTCTTCCAAAACCCGGAAATGCCATCGCTGATGACCGGCAAGCATGAAGCCGAGGGAGAGCGGACAGTATTTCATTCCGTTGAAACCGTTGCCGGATTGATGGATCATGTCGGGAGTAAAGGAACGGAACATAGCAATGGTGCCTTTGCGGACGAGGATAAGTTCTTCGTATAATTCGGTTAATGTTCTTCGGTTGGCGAGAGCGTTCTTTGCAAAGATCTCTTCGTCGTAAGGTGTCATCTTTTGTTTGTCACCTCTGGCTATTGCTGTGATGCGATAAGTGAACACACGTTCTGTATCGATGTAGTGCTGAAGAATGTCTTTGATCGTCCACTTTCCGGGAGCGTAAACTTTTTCTCCTAAAGCCTGCCACTTTTCTAATGGCGCTTGCTCGAGTTCCTGCAGACTTGTTTCAAGGGCCTCCATGTAGCTGACGTCGTCGGTCAGATTGATGTACCGGTCGAAGTAGTCGGGCATTAGTTTGATGTCGGATTTTTTCATCTATTTCATTTTTATTTTTAATAATTCAAATCAATTGCCATTAGCTCAATCTCTTCAGACGTCATCATTCAAGTGATCATTTAAATATGCTGTAAAATTCGGGGCTTCAGGATTTTTTAAGACGTGCCTGACCCAGGAACAGCGTTCGTACCAGAGGACGGCCATTTCCCATACACATGTAATGATTCCCTTGTCAGAAATAATTTTATAGTTGGAGCTGTCTTGTTTCAGGTAAACGAAATTCTGTAACATGTTTTCATCGACCCACCAATTGATTATTGCAAAACAACCGCCTTTGCCTTCGTGAAGGATGAGTGTAGCAATCTTGTAATTTTTCAGGCCGGTAATTTTACTTCCGGAAAGCCAATGATCGAGGTTTTGTTTTGCAGTGTCAATATTTTCCTGAGAAACCGTTTCATTCTTTATTGAAATGCTATACACTTTTATTTTCCAGTCTTTATGAAGATGGATCTCTACAAAACGCACCGGACGGGTAGAGTATGGCTGGAAATTCATTCTTACTTTTTTATACTTTCCAGAAAAAGTGTTTCGTAATTTACGACGGCAGCCAATGTGCCTTCATCGTTCTTGAATTTCTCCTTCAATACAACATACATCTCTTTTGCTCTTTCATCTTTTAACAGATTGATGAGTTGAACATTCTGAAAAAGATCATTCAAATCATTATCCTGAAGCGACATCTTAAATCGCTCCCACAAAACCGAGTATCCGGATGCTGATTTTCCCAGTGAAACAAGGGTGTTCACGGCCGTAAAAGGATAATCCCATACAGGTGTTGCAAGATACCAGCGCGCCGAAGAGTTGTCCGACAAGCATTTCAGTACATAATCTGTTGCTGCAGTATCCCCCATTTGTTCCAGACCATTCAATGCACTGATACGGCTTTGATTTTTCCACGATGGTTTTTTGTCGAGCGAGATCAGCTGCTCTAAAACTTTTGGATCTTTCGTTTTTCCCAAAGCAATTGCTGCTGCATTGATGACCCGGTCACTTGGGTCATTTAAAGCTTTTGTGTATACATCTATGAACTTTATGTCCTTCGTATTCCCTAGGGTTGTAATCGCAGAAGCTTTTAACCAACCTTTTTCTGAACTGATCAGTTTCATTAAAAGACTAGTTATGTTCTCATCATAAGGCACAGAGATTATCTTTCTCAGCGACGCAAGTGCGTACATGCGATGCCGCCAGTACTCTTTCGAATTGATCTCATTTTTTATGGCACCAATGACTTTTAATTTAAAAGAAGAAGACGCTGATGTGTCATTTACTATTTCAACAAGTTTATCCATTGCCCGCTGTTTTGTTACGACATCTTTACTTCCCAACAACTGAAATAAATAATCGTCACCGCTGCATTTATAATCTGTTTCACAGATCCAAAGGTCCTCTGAATTGAATGCTACAAAGACGGGTTCTTTCAAAAAGTCAAATGTGAAGATATTTTCTTCCTTCGGTTCTAAAGTTATGGATTCAGTTCTGCCATCGATTTCAATCAGCATCTTTCCGCTGAAGAAATTAACTTTTTCATATTGTGATTTGTTGTCGCCTTTCTGAATTTGTTTAACGCTTAGTTGTAATTTCTTTAATTTTGGATCATACGATTTATTTACAACAAATCCAGGCATGCCGGTTTTGTAGACCCATTGATCAAAGAACCACTGATAAGATGTACCCGTTACTGTTTCTACTGCTTTTTGAAAGTCATGCGTTGAGACCTGCTTACAGGCATTTGTCCGCACATATAATTGTACAGCTTTCCACCAGTTAACATCACCGGTTTCTTTTTGTAACATTCGCAAAATTAATGCGCCTTTGAATTTTGAATAACTATCGTTGGTGAAAGATGCAACGTCATTGTATTTATCAGTAACTATAGGATGAATATTTCCATTATTCCAGTCCCCATGAATATTTCCTTTTTCAAACGGCAAGTAGTAGGTAAGATATTCTGCTTTTGAATTTTGTTCCTCAGTATACAGTCCGGCGAAATATTGCGTGAATGCATTGTTCAGCCAGATATCAGTCCACGATCCGGGCATGATCAGATTTCCAAACCATTGTCCGGCCAAAGCCTGCATTGCAACACCATCCCACAGATATTTGAAATCTTCATGTACACCATGATCATCAATGTAGTTGTCTGATAGAATCGAAGCAGTATGTTGTGCATTCAGTCCTGGAAAGGGATAATCCTGCACAACGACTTGTGAATATTGCCCAAATGGATATTTGTATCCGGTTTTTTCTTCCAGGAATTTCATCATATCAGGCAGTAATACTGTAGTTGCTTTCACTGCATCGATCTCACCCGGATAACCGAAGTTGTGAATTGGAATTTCCTTGTAATTTTGTTTTATATCACTGTATTCACCGGCAACAATTGAAACCAGGTAATTAGGAAATGGTTTTTCGGAGTGGTAGTGAAACGTTCTCGTGTTTTCTTTTTCAATTGTTTCCTCTAGAGTGCCATTTGCTATTACCATCAACGGTTTTTCAATGGTTGCAATAATGTCTGTTGTATGGATATCTGAAAGCTCTTCATTACATGGAAACCAGTATTTATTTCCATCCGGTTCGCCGCTGCTCCAGATCTGTTTCCGTTTATTTGGTGTAGTGGAAGTGGGCTGTTGAAAACGCAAACCTTTTCCAAAACTACCCCAGATGGCATTCGGATCGGCTTTGTTCTCGTAAGTAGTTTGATAAGCGATCGAAAGAGTAATGGTTTTATCAGATGAATAGCTCTTATCTAAGATCACTTCGAGATCGTTATCTGCTTCACCGCCATCATAATTGTATTTCAGATCTTTTCCATTCATTGTAACGGAATTGATTTTCAGAAATCCGGCGTCGAGAAAAATTTTATCTGTTGTAGAGTCTGTACAAAGAGAAATAGCAGCAGTACCGATGGCAATTCTCTTTTCCCGGTCAAACTGAAGCGACAAGGACAAGTGTTTGACATCTATTGCCTCTGAAGAAAGAGCAATAGTAATCGTTAGTATATGTAAAACGAAAAAAGTTCTCATTGGCCGTTTCTTATGATTCGTTTCAATTGCTTTTCGCTTTCCAGTCCCACTTTGTTTGCGATCTCAATTTTTGACAGATCAGGATTCTGAAGTAATTTAGAGATGACTTCTTTTCTTATTGCGGTTATGAATTCATTTACCGTTACATTGGTTTCTTTCCTGAAGACTCTGGTAAAATTCCGTTCACTCATATTTGCAATTTCTGCGAGTTCATAGAGACTGGTTTTCTGATCAAGGTTTTCAATAATATAATCCTGTGCTTTGTGGATGCCTGTATGAATATGATTTCTGAATTTCAGCATTTCACTTTCCTGAGAAGCGTTGCCACTTCTTCTGTTGTAAACGACTAATTCCCTTGCTACTTTATTAGCGAAGTAACCACCCTTTAATTTTTCAATGATGTGCAAAGTGAGATCGATGCCCGAGGCGATTCCGGCACTGGTATAAATGCCATCGCTGTCCGTAAATAATATGTTCTCGGTGACTTTCAACAACGGATAATTTTTCTGCAATTGTTTCGTCTTCTTAAAATGTGTTGTGCAGACCTGCCCGTCGAGAAGTCCACATTCAGCCATTACAAATGCACCAATGCAGATACTGCAAATGTTCACACCGATTTCGTAATTCGAATTGATCCAGCTAAACAGTTTTTTCTGACTGAGAAATGACTTTGAAGTCAGATAGGAATAGTCCGACCCTGGGATAATAATGTAATCACCTTTTTTAAGTTTCGTCTTTGAAAAATGTTTGACCTTTCCAAAAGGCAGACCACTTGTAGAAACGACTTTTTCGTCGTTACTGCAATATTCAATTTCAAAATCTGCGCCATAGTCTATTGCTTCATGAATAGCCTGGTCAGGTCCGGCCAGATCGAGAATGTGGATCTTCGGTAATAAGAGGAAGACAAATTTTGTAGCCATAAAGAATAATTATGGTACAATGATAAGGACAAATTGGAAGAATTGGCAGACAGATAACGGACATTTCCGGCCACAAATGGTTTTTAAAGAAATTGAAGTGAAAACCAGATAAAGAAGTAAAACAAGGCGAGTAGTTTGTTCCTTCGCCTTGTTATTTTGGTTAGTTCAACTGGCACAATACAGAATTCTCTGCATTCTTTACACCGAGTTCCATTCTGGTCAGGTTATACAGGACAAGTGAAACAGGGAGTTGGTCGAAATTTGATTTTTCCCAGGAAACTTTTTCACCATAGACTGTCAGGGTTTCTGTTTCCAGAATTGAAAGGTCTACATCATCGGAGGTTGTTTTTATCAGGTGTTTATAGCTTTCAATTTTACGCTTTAATTCTGCAGCAGAAAATCCGGACTGTTGATCACTGAATAGCACAGACTGAATTGCCTCATTTCCGCCGGCTTTACGCAGATCATCCAGTTGTGTTTTCTTTGCATCGGATTCAGAAGCACCAGTTGTTTTTTCGATCAGATAAGTTTTCATGTTATCGATATATGAAATCAAAGCATCTGTTTCAGATTTTAATAGAGCAATAGCGCGGTTTGAATTCAGAGAATCATTTGCCGAAAATTTATTTCCAAGATTGCTGTAAATTTTTTCATTTCCTTTTTTGACGACAGTCAGGAGCTGATCGCTTTCGACCACTCCTCGCCAGAATGAATCTGATACCGGTCGTGATATTCCACTGCCTGACTGAGCAACCACTAATCCAACGCCTGCAATTATCAGGATTACTGTTGCAGTAGCATTGATCCTATTGGTCGCACTTTTATAGACCGTCAGAAAATAAACTGGCAGGTAACCAAGTACTAGCAAAACACAGCCGGTTAAGATCAGAATCTGCGCCGAAGGCCAATGCATAATTTTGAATAGCAGTCCGCTGCAGAGCATCAATGATGAGACCACCGATATAATACTTAAAACAATGTTTCTGTTTTTTTCTTCGCTGTTCTTAAATTTAATGACAAACAGCAATGGCAGAAAGACCACTGTCAGAATAAATACTCCAAGCACGATAAGCATATTCGCTGCCGGAAAATGATTGACCTTAAAGAATGCTCCGGATAAGATCATCAGTGATGAAGCGTATCCACTTATTTTCAATGTTGAATTCATTTTAGTGTCGTTTTTAAATGTTAGCAATCGATTTCTTTCCTCCTGTATTTCCATGAAACCATTTTCACCGAATAGTAAAATAGTTTCATTGTAAACCGTTTCGAAGTTTTTGTATTCATCGAGCCTGTTTTCAATTAAGCAACATATGTGATCCAGCAGATCGATACTCAGGTCAGGAGATGTAATTCCCCTGACCTTTATATCGTTTTCAATAAAGTCGATTTGTTGTTCGGTTAAACTAATCATACTTCATGTCAGGTTTGAGGTCAAGTAAGATTTTCATTGTGTTAATGAAATCAGCAAACTCGTAAATTTTTTCTTTAGCTCGCTCGTTACCGGATGGAGTAAGTGTATAGTATTTCCTTACGCGTTTACCAATGTTCACGGTCTCTGTTGTTACTATTCCCTGTGCTTCCAGTTGATGAAGCAAAGGATAAAGTGCACCTTCGGTAATAACAATTTTTGAATCCGTTAACTCCTTTACTTTTTGTGTGATCTCATAACCATACATTTGTTTGGTTTCGGATAACAACTTTAAAATGATCGTTTTTAAAGTTCCTTTTATCAGCTCTGATGAATACATAACGCAATTATACATAAGAAACCTATGTATAAGCAAGGAAATTCCAAATAAAACTTATAAAACATTGTAAATGAGTTTAATAAAAAACACCATTTAGCTCCTTATTATCGCCCGGCTTGATAAAAGGAACGAATGACCCGGTTTTCAAACCTGTTTTTCTGTTCAAGCATCGAGCCTTTTTTCAATCTTCCAATCAATCTAACGCAGCCAGTTTTTTACTTTCAAAACTTTTTGTGGAGCAGTTAAGATCATTTTATTTTTTTCTGATGGATCAACCGGGTATTGCAACCTGGACCAGGCATAACCATGAATAGGGTTTCCGGGAGTAAAAGAGTTATTTGTAGGAAGATTACCGATCACTTCTATTTCAAAAGTCTTTAGTTTGTGATCATATTGATTGTAAAATCCAATCAGATGGATCTCCTTTAAGATTGTGTATTGATTCTTTGTTAGTATTTCATATCGTGTTTCTTCAATCTGAATTGCAAGTACAGTTGATTTTTTAAAATCATCTAATGTCGGTTTGTCTGGCTGATCGATCGTGGTAATGGCGATGAAGTTTTTCGCAACAGGAGATTGTACTTCGCCGGTAAGAACAAATGCCCCACCGTAATTTCCATTGGGCAACTTGTAAGTAAGACAATCGCCGGCTTTGTAAACAGAGTCGTGCAATTTCTTTTTAATTCTTTTTCTTGCAGCTTTTTTCTCTGTTTGAAGTTTACCTAAAAACTTATTCAGTACTTTTTCCCTTGCTTTAAGATCTTTTTCAGAAGCATCCATTGTCTTCCAGTTTCTGAGGTCGATGCGAGAGTCTATAATTTCTTTTACTTTCTTTAAAACTTTTGGATCAAGTTCCTTGCATTCCCATTGTGCAATTGCTATTGCAAACCAGAAATCACTTGAATGAACTGAATCGTTGATCAGGTCCGAATTTTCTTGGATCAGAAAACGGGTAATTTCTTTTACTACATGACCTTCATTATATAAATCGATAAATTCATCATAGATATCTGAATAAGTATCATTCGAGTCTATTGCAGTACCCCAGGTTCCCATTTATTTTTTGAAGCGATGATAGTGTGAGCAAACTAAGTTTTCATACCTAATCAGTAGCGATATATGAGTTAAACCTCTAACCGCCCCCGAAATGCACGCCCGGCATAATACGATTCAGCCCCGTTATGATAAACAAAAACGGTATTAAAACGACGGTCACAGAAAAGCGCACCGCCTAGTTCCCGGATCGACGAAGGTGTTTTTATCCAGCTGGAAGTTTTCAGATCAAATTCACCAAGCTTCTGAAGCTCCCTGTATTCTTCTTCATTCAAAAGTTCTACTCCCATCGCTGTGGCCAGATCGATTGCATTATTTTTTGGTTTGTGTTCTTTTCGGGATTGAAGGGCTTCGTAGTCATAGCAAAGACTTCTTCTTCCTTTAGGACTATCAGCAGAACAATCGCAAAAAATATAGGTATCTGTTTTTTTATCGTATCCGATAACATCTGGTTCGCCACCGGATAGTTCCATTTCATTCAAAGACCATAATTTTGAAGGAAGAGATTTCAATTTGGTCTCAATTTTATCCCATTGCAGTCCTTTGTGACGTTTCATGTTCTTTTCAAATCGTTCCTTTAAAATAGAAAGCAACTCCTTGCTGATTTTTGACGAAACTTCTTTTTTCATTTTGTTATGTGAATAGCTGGTTTACTATTTTTTTAATTAATTTTTAAAGGCGGGCCAACAACCTTCATTTCATTATCTGCAAAGATCTTTTCAATTTCTGCATGACTCGGTTCATGTTCCAAGGCTGCCATCGTGATAAAGAAATTTTCTAATTTTCCTGCAGGTTGTACAACGACAGTCATCTTTCCCTTTTCAGATAATTGTGACCAGGCATGAGCAATTCCGCGTGGTAGAAAAATACTGTCACCGGGATTCAAGTCAAACTTATTTTCGCCGACCTGAAATTTATAGGCTCCTTCGATTACATAAAAAATTTCGTCCTGGTTGTTATGAATATGCATCGGTGTTCCTTTGCCCTGCGAAAGAGAAGTTTGTTCAAATATTGCAAGTTCTCCACCAGTATCATTTCCGGAAACTTTAAGGTCGAGAATATTTGAATTTACACCTTTCAATTTTATATGACCATGAATTCTTCCTTCTCCATTCAAAATCCTAAACGCATCTTTTTGTCCAGACTTTCCAATCAGTTTTGAGTATCCTGTAAAAGGAGAAGTCAATAAAACCAAAAACGATAAAATAAATTTATTTCTTTTCATGATCCTTTTATATGTTTGTATCTATCTATGCTGATCTAAAAGAATCACATTGCCATCCGGATCAGTTAATGTTAAACTTGCCGGACCTGTTGTTTTTTCGTCGGCTTCGGAGGTAAGAGTAATGTTTTTTGCTTTTAAGTGTTTCTGAATTTCCCTTATATCATCATACGTTTCCATGTTTTTTGCATTCTCATCCCAACCAGGATTGAATGTAAGGATATTTCCCTTGAACATTCCCTGGAACAGACCGATCAGCGCATTCCCGTTTTTCATGATGAGATATTTTTTTTCCATGCCGCCACCAAACACCTTGAATCCGAGGTTTTCGTAAAACTGCTTTGAAATGGCAAGGTCTTTCACACTTAAGCTCATTGAAAAGGCTCCTAGTATCATGTCTTTTTCTATTTGTTTTTCATTAGCAGAAAATTGAGAGTTGATAGTTTCCGATGGAATAGCATTGGTTCTGCTATACAATGTACCCATCGTGAATGTTGTTGCAAGTAAAATTATGGCAACCGATATTTTTTTCATTTTTCTAGTTTTGATTGTAGATAAAAGTAAAAAAATAATTTAATTCAAGCACTACTGTATGATAAAACTATTGATAGCAACTTTTGTAATTGAAAAATTAATTAAGAAATGAAGCAGTCTGACTTTGAAAGCGAATAGTCCAGTCAGGATGAAAATTGTTAACATACTTAAAAGCACTACCTTAATTCAACTTTTCAAATTCAACCTTTCAATTTTATTGCCGATAAGAATATTTTTCATCTTGTGTTCCATGGCCTGAAAGTTCTCTTTTGGAGCGGATTCGGTTATTACACCATTTTTCATTAAATGAATTACATCACAGGTCTCACTTAGTGTTGAGAAAATGTGAGAAGAAAGAATGATCGTTTTACCAAGTTTTCGAAGCTGATGGATGACCTCTGTTATGATCATATTTCCTTCAAGATCCACTCCATTAAAGGGTTCGTCAAGAACGAAGTAATCGTTTTCCTGAAGTAGCAAGGCAGTAATTGCCAACTTCTTTTTCATACCACTGGAATAAGTTGATGCATATAGATCCAGTGGGAGATCGAAGATATTCCTCCCATCTAAATCATCTGACTTACTATTTCGAGCATTGCACAATAGCTGCAGATATTCCCGGCCGGTAATTTTTGAAAAGAAATATGGATCGGTAACAAGAAGTCCAAGGTGATTTTTTAATGGCATTCGTTCGGATATTATCGAACCATTAAACTCTTCTAATCCGGCAATGCATCTGAACAATGTAGTTTTACCGGCACCATTTTCTCCGACAATACCAGTTGTTTTTCCGGCTTCAAACTTCAGACTGATATTTTTCAGAACCTCTTTAGTTCCGAATTTCTTGGACAGATTATTTACTTCAATCACTATTTTTTAGATTTTAATATTTTACCTAGACTCACTTCAGATCTTCGGAAAAGATATGGGATCAATACAAGTAATAGCGGCGGAAACCAAAGCGAAAGCGTCATAAGAATTCCCTGAACAATATATGGATCGCGTGGATAGGAAGAATATTTGCTGAGGATCATGAATACAAGAAATGCAAATCCAAGGATCCAGAAAGTCATCAAAATTAAAATCTCCGTATAAAAGCAAATCCCAAGTAATAGAATTACAGGTATTACGAGAATAGTAGAATGTAAAAAGGCAAGTTTGATTTTCAATATGAGAAATTCCCCTGGAGCTGAGCTGTAATTCCAGACATAATATTCATTTTCGGGTTTGGTGTAGAAAGACAGACATAGAAAGTAAATTAGCAAAAGTGAAAAAACTCCCAGATTGAAATTACCTGTATAAACAGAAATTCCGGAAAGCAGATATGCAATAAAGATCAGGTAATATGTATTTCTGAACCCGACAATAAATTCGAATGGTCGTTTAGAAAATGGAGTTGGAATTACGAAATTAACATTTGCACTAATATTTAAAACCGCAATGATCGCAGCACCGACCAGAACGACAGAAATTCCAATAAGTTCTTTCTTAAAAAGCAGGAAGACAACAAAAGGAAGAATGCCAATGAGGTTTTCTACAAGTCTGATTTTTTTTGATCCTAAATCACCAAAACAAAGTCTGAGAAAATCACTTCTTTTAATCTCGGAGAGATTTGCAATAAAGGATAATGCAGCAAGAACATAAACAGGCACAGCAAAAATTGTTTTTTGAAAAAGCACAATTGAAAAACCTATAAATGCAACGGAAAGAAGCAGGTATGCGGGAAATGGGTGTATACCACCATCACGAAACTTCCGGTTGATCATTCTGAACTGAAGATTAAAATATTCTTTCACTGGATTTCTGTTTATTCTAAAAACTTTAGTATCACATGAGAAAGGTCAGGACCACGATAACCGCTGTATTTTTCAGGTACATCATATAATTTTACATCGTGTAAATTTACAAAACGATATTCACGGCATCTTCTCTTTTTAAGATGCAGAAAACCGTATCGAATTGTTTTATCAATAGAGTCTACGGAACAAAAGTAACTCTTTACCACAGTCGTATCCCAGAAGTCTTGGATAAAAAATCTCGATGTGTCTTTTTTAAGTATGAGCGTATCTATTTTGTAAGATTGCCGGGGATAACCGGTTTCCTGGCAAAACGAAATTCCGGGTAAGAACATTAGAATGATCAGAAAGAAAGTTTTCATAACTTATAGAAACAAGGGACTTAACTTGATAAATTCTAATGCGCACCTGTTTTTTATATTATCATCAGATAAGTGAAGAACAAAACTGCAGACTCAAACATACAAAAATAAATTGTAAAGCCGGTTCGGGCCGGATTTTACCAAACCTCTTCTATTAAGTCGGACAAATTATTTTGAAATGATTTTGGTCAAATTCGGATTAGATCCAAATTATAATCTTTTGATAAGTTTAATAAACTTCAAGAATTAGAACCGAAACCGATATTCAAGACTTACAATTAAACTTCTGGTTAGTCCATCCGGTCTTGTCTCTCTTACAATAAAAGGAGCGGCAGCGCTGAATTGAAGGACACTATTTTCTTTAACTTCAAAGTCCAGATTAAAGTTTGCGTTCAGGGTTAATCCCTTTGAACCGGGAATTTCTTTTTTTATTCCGGATCCGTCAGTGAAACGGTCATTTGAAAGATGGTAGATCGGCAAAAGACCAGGAGTTAATTTTATACGCTGTGTGATCTTAACAGGATAGGAAATCCGGAGGAAAACATCTCCACTGCGAATAAAATTGTTTGTTGTCTGAAATTGGCTGATTGGAGAAACTGCCGGATAGTCATCACTAAAGAATTCATTTTTGTTTTGAGTCAATGGTTGTTGTAGTGCCAGGATCAATTGCAATTTCTTTATACGGAAACCACACCCAAGAAGAAGATCAATCGTTCCCAGACCTGACTGGAAATCCATAGGAAGTGAGACATTATTTCGTTTGGTATTTCCGTTTGAAAATGGAATTTTTAAACCAAAAGTAAATTTCACACTATCATTCAAAGCATGATTTCCCACGACAAAAAGATCGCCAGCACCAAAAGTACTGATTCCGTTTCCGTTTTGAGAAAGCGAAGTAACTTTTATATCGAGATCAGTTTTGCCTGACAATTTCCGGGAATATTCAATGTAGTTACCCCATACAGAAATCGAATTGTCAGCAATACCATAAAATGCACCGGCCTTGATCTGATTTAATTTTTCTGAAGAGAGACTGTCGTCACCTGTAGATTTTATACTATTTATAGAACAGAATCCGGCATCGCTGCAACCTTGTCCATTGGTGGAAGATGAAAAAAGTATTATTGAAATGAAAAAAACAAAAGAAAGGCAAACAGATTTATTTACAAAAAAAAAATTCAAAGCAGCTATTCTGTTGTGATGGAAGACAACAGAATTTTCATTTAGGCTAGAATCTTGTGAATTGACCATTTCTCGTTAAAACTAATTGTACAAGGTTAACGAAAAATATTAATAAATCTTGTGGAAGGTTTAAAGTGTGTCTTCGGTTTGTTAACAATAATGTTCAGAGAATCCCGATAGCAATTACATTGCTTTCACTTTTATTGCCGTCAGATAAAGCTCTCATGATTACCCACATCTTTCCTCATTTGTCGGTTAATAAATCCAATAGC
>JBMQEM010000132.1:0-5058 GCA_049363815.1 Bacteroidota bacterium | reverse complement strand
GGATGATCCTTCCAAGATCTTGTCAAATTTCGCTGGTGTTACTGCCGGACAGAATGGGCAGAATGATATCATCGTAAGAGGGAATTCGCCAAAGTATGTTCAATGGCGCATGGAAGGAACTGAAATTACGAACCCAACACATTTTGCAGATCAGAATGGAATTCAAGGTGGTGTTAGCGCATTGAATAATAGTTTACTTGCTACATCAGATTTTTCTACAGGAGCATTTTCAGCAGAGTATGGTGATGTGTTATCAGGTGTATATGATGTGAAGTTGCGGAATGGAAATAATCAGAAATATGAAACTTCACTGGGAATAGGGGTGCAGGGCTCTGATATCACTTTGGAGGGACCTTTTAAAAAAGGATACGGCGGATCGTTTCTCCTCAACTACAGGTATTCAACAATTTCCTTATTAAGCAATCTTGGTGTTATCGATCTTGAAGGTTCGTTGAATTATCAGGATGCAGCATTCAAGATTATGTTGCCTACTAAAAAAGCGGGTGTATTTTCATTCTTCGGTCTTGGGGGTATGAGTGATGCTTCGATTGAAGATGTGCAGGCTGACAAGATCGCTACACCGACAAATGAGACGATCACTTCTGAATTCAAAGAGGATTATGATAAAAGCAATTACCTCGCTAATTACGGAATGAATCATACAATAGCGCTAAATGACAAGAGCTTTTTAAAAACGACGCTATCGTATTCAGCAGGTGGTATAGATGAAGATGTTTTCAAAATTAAAACTACTAAAGTCAATGATTCGCAAGGCGAATACCTGCGTGATTCAATTGGGCAAAAACTTTTGAATTATAGAAGCAGGATCGATAATACAACTTATAGAGGAGCAATTACCTATAACAATAAGATTGATGCAAAAAATACTTTTCAGGCCGGATCAAAATATTCTGTTCATGGATATGAAAATACAATTGACCAGGTATTGGATAGCACCGGGACTTTGTCGTCATTGACAAATTTTAATGAGAACATCAGTACACTCAGCAATTTTGTAAGCCTCAAACACAGATTGAATGAGAACATTACGATCGTAGGTGGAATTCAGAATATGAATGTCCTTTACAATCACAAGAGTACTATTGAACCAAGATTGGCTGTGAACTGGCAGGTAAGCGAAAAAAGTTCTTTCAGTGCAGGATATGGAAAGCACAGTAAAATGGAAAGCGTGCATAACTATTTTGCAAAGGTAAAGCAGGCTGACGGCAGTACAACAGAACCCAACAAAGATCTGGATCTGTTGAAAGCAGACCATTATGTTCTGGGCTATGAAAAACGTCTTGGAAAAAATATGAGATTGAAAGTTGAAGCATATTATCAGTCGTTATATAACATACCTGTAGAAAATGTTGACACAAGTTATTATTCAACAATCAATGAAGGAACGGATTTCCGATATGTTGAACTTGTCAATAAAGGAACAGGGAAAAACTATGGAGTAGAAGTGACCCTTGAAAAATTCTTCGATAAAGGATATTATTATCTCATCAATGCTTCTGTATTCAATTCAAAATACAAGTCACTTGAAGGAGTGGAACGGAATACACTTTACAACAGCAATTACCTGGTTAATTTTCTGATCGGAAAAGAATTTGCAAATCTGGGTAAAAAGAAAAATCAGACACTAAATCTGAATGCTAAAGTATTCCTGAGTGGTGGACAAAAATATCTTCCGCTTCTGAAGGATTCTCAAGGCAATCTTGCTGTTGATCCTTCGGCAAATAAATTCTGGGATTATGAGAAGGCGTATGATCAGAGCTTCGAGGATATTTACAAAGTAAACTTATCTGCCAGCTACAAATGGAATAAGCAGAAAGTGACTCATGAGATCTTTATTAATCTTGACAATCTGACCAATTCGCAAGGGAAATTATCAGAATATTATGATGGAAAAGTGGCCGGAAATGTCGGTTATATTAAGCAGTTTGGCTTGTTCCCGAATATTATGTACCGGTTATATTTTTAAGTGTGTGTTTTTTTTATTGAAACGAAGCGATACAGAAGTCTTGTATCGCTTTTTTTATTGATGGAAAAGGATGGAGTATAGTTTAAATATGCCAATTTGCTGCAAAATTAATCATGGCTCTACTAAGGTGATATTCCAAATGGCGGATATTAAAATTTTGCTAAGGCTCTTTCTGTTCCTCTGATAACAGTTGTAATAATTCAGGATAAATAAATAGAATTACTGCAATAACTCCGTCATTTTACGCTTATTATAGCAGTTGCCTGAAGGAAAAACCAGTCTTTAAAATGTAAGGTTTCTTTCTTTTCATGATCATTTTTTCAAAACTCTTCTGATTACTCTGCCCATGAACCACGGTCAAAACATTCTGTGCAAGAGTTCATTTTAAACCCTAATTCCATAAGTACCATTGCGAACCAAAAACGAGAAGAAAGATTCCATCAACTACCAGGAGTATTTTCCACAGACTTAAACATACCACAAATGATTAAAAAGCATTTCTCTTCCGGTCGATATTTCATTCCGGCATTAGTATTTATTAGTTTTTCATTGTTTTTAACAGGTTGTTCAAAAGAAGAATTATTCATTGAACCCGCTTCATCATCCAGAGTCTCTTCGGTTACGGTTCAACAAACCAGTCAGGCGCTTCCTGAATTATTCGGTATGTATACCACTCCAACCAACCTTACTATTGGTAATACGACCAGTGAAAATACTTTCCTGAGCTATCTGCGTAGTAAAGGTGGTAACATGATCAACGCCTATGCGCGTAATTCAATGACAACATCTGCTGAAAGAGCAAAGTTCGCGGCTTTCTGCCGCAAAGCAGTTAGTTCGTACGGAATTGTATTGATCACATGTGATATCAGGGAAGTTTCTGAAATTGCAACATGGGATGCTTTATATACTTCATATCCGGATCTGCGTACTGTTGTAGCGCCGTTGACTGAAAAAGAACCATGGGTTACTTATGATTATGCCGGATGCTTTACGCTATTGCGCCAGACGAAGGCAATGTGTAACCGTTACGGAGCTAAATTTTATTTTTATGAAGGCTGGATGGGAAAAAATTATTCTAATCCACAGGCTGCAGTAGATTCAATGGTTTACTATTGTGACGGAGTGTTTTTGTCAAACTATGTTTCTTTATCAGATTATCTATCGACAGCGCCGGGTTATGGCAAGTGGGATAATAGAATTAAATACAGACTTGATCAGGGATCTTCCAGTTATGGTGGAATTACGAAAGCGTCAAAAAAGTTCAATAAACTCGATTACCCAATTATCGAATTACAATCACTTCAGACATCTTTCTTGTTTTCATTGTATGCCGTTACTGGATCTAACCGTTCGTATTATGGAACAATGTATAGCGATGCTAAGGCACTTTATAATCAGTCGCCTGCAGATGTATTGAAGTATACAGAACTTAAAGGTAAGTCTTTGTTCTACCTTAAGTATGCACTCCAGGCACAGCCGAACTAAGTTTCGTATTTAAAAGATCAATAAAAAAGTCAGGAGCTGAGGTTTCTGGCTTTTTTTTTTGTTCGTTAAAATCAAGCTGAAATCTTGATAGAAGTTGCTGAGCGAAATACAAAAAAAAATAAGCACTGAAAATTAATTTTCGCTTGCCGGAATGTTCCATCAAACAACATATCCAAATTTATTTGGCACGCCAAGAAATACAATAATTGAAGTTTGTATATGGTAAAATGATAAATGGAATTTCGCTCTAGCAGTTACTAACCTGAAAATGTATCGTAATTTTCCGCTCAACATTCTGCCTATCGTCGTGCAGTTTGCTAACTTCTGCAGTTGAATTTTACACAGACTAATTTAAATTTGCTTTGAATATTTTGTTGAACCTTTCGCTAATCGGTTGGATGTGTAGTATAGATTAGTTACATTAAATTTTATTTTATAATAGGTGATGTTATTATAAACAAGTAGTAGTAACAACTACATCAATCGGCAAGGTTGATTCTTTCATAGAATATATTTTTTCGATCGTCGTTATCACAAGATCTGTACACGATTTCAGTAAATACATTAACTAAAAAAAATCAGTAGTTCACATTAAACACATGTTTTGTAACTACAATTGCAACCGGAAAGGAACAGTACCAGACGAGAAGCCAGTATGTGCAGAACTATTGGCCAATAAAAGGGGGAGTCCTCGTCTTTACCACACTATTATTATTTCAAGAGTAAGTTAGGGGTATTTTATTACCCACTAGCTGGTAGTTAATTGTGTCATCTAAAAAAAACTAAACAAAAATGGAAAAAAAACATTCATCTACGGGACTATATCTGATCCCTGCATTATTACTAATTGGGTTTTCATTCTTCTTTACCGGGTGTACAAAAGAAGAGTTCATTGAACCTGTTGTCACATCTGAAATTCCTAATTCGTCTTTAAGGGTAGGTGCAACGCTTCCTGAAGTTTTCGGAATGTATACCACACCGACAAATCTCACGATTGGTAGCACAACTAGTGAAAACAATTTCCTGAATTATCTCAGGAGCAAAGGTGGTAACATGGTCAACGCTTATGCCCGCAATTCCATGAATACATCTTCAGCAAGAGCGAAGTTTGCAGCTTTCTGCCGTAAGGCTGTCAATTCATATGGAATAAAGTTAATTACATGTGACATCAGGGAAACATCTGAAATTGCGTGGTGGGAAGCATTATATACTTCATATCCTGACTTGCGTTCAACTGTTGCGCCGCTTACTGAGAAGGAACCATGGATAACAGGAGATTATACCGGTTGTTTTAAATTATTGCGTCAGACAAAAGCGATGTGTAACCGATACGGCGCGAAATTATATTTTTATGAAGGCTGGATGGGAATAAATTATTCTAATCCACAGGCTGCAGTTGATTCAATGGTTTATTATTGCGATGGAGTATTCTTGTCAAACTATGTAACCGTAGCAGATTATTTATCCACATCATCCGGACTTGGTAAATGGGATAACAGAATGAAGTACAGATTGGATCAGGGTACATCTAAATTTGGAGGAATAACAAAGGCGGCGAAAAAATTTGGCAAACTCAATTATCCTGT
>JBMQEM010000131.1:0-5114 GCA_049363815.1 Bacteroidota bacterium | reverse complement strand
GTATCCATTCACACAAATGGTCAGGACTTACTATCGGAAGAATCATTCCGCAACTACTTCATTTCGGGAAAAGACTCTCTTGATCCGATCGAGGGAATCTGGAACGTATCAACAACCCAGGAGTTTTACCGTTACGACACATTGTATGATGTACGTAAATATCCTAAAGCCGCGAAAGTTGCCGTTGTGAAAAAGGAAGACCGTTACGAGTCGTACAACCTGACCGGCGAATCATATGATGTTCAGTTTTCGACGACAGATGTAAAGGGCGTTTATCTTTACAAAAACTATTTTCCGGAGATCAAACAATATTCAAAAGCCAAAGCCATTATCAGTAAGGGTCAGGATATGGAATATACCTACGACTTTCCGGATGATTTCCTCCGCATAAAATTCGGAGATACATATGAGGAAGGGACACGTGTTGTGAATATATTAAAGTGGACAAAGAGTTTTCCAGAAACGAAATAATGAATGGCAGGCAGGTTGAAACAGATACTTTTCGTTTTTTTTATCTTTCAATCATTAAACCTGTTTGCTGAAAAATACTGGGTAAGTTTTACTGACAAATCAGGAGTTGAATTTGATCCTTACGAATATTTTTCTCAAAGAACAATAGAACAAAGAGTCGCTCGCGGCATTGACCTATGTGATGAAAAAGATTTTCCGGTTAACGAGGATTATTGCAAAGCACTTCAACCATTTTGTGATTCCATAAGCTATAGCAGCAGGTGGCTGAATGGTGTTGCCATATATTCTTCTCCTGACAGAATCGATTTGATCAAAAACCTTTCCTTTGTTTCTTCTGTCCGTGAAATGAGCGGGCAAATAACACTTGCCTTTAAATCTGACAAGAGCTACGATCTGAACAAGTTCAACTTGGCCCTTTTACATTATCAGACGGACCGTCTTGGTGGAAGGTTGTTTGGAGAAAAAGGCATAGATGGAAAAGGAATTCGAATTGCAGTACTGGATGCCGGATTTAAAGGAGCCGATGAAAATGCGGCGTTCATTAAATTGAGAAATGAAAAGCGAATTATTGCCACCTATGATTTTGTCCGTAAAAAGGAAAATGTTTTCGTCAGCCATTGGCATGGAAGCGCTGCTTTATCTTGCATCGTCGGAGAACTCGATTCTATAAAGATCGGATTGGCTACCGGTGCAGAAATTCTTCTGGCGAGAACCGAAAGGGTTTCTTCAGAAAGAATGTGCGAAGAAGAAAACTGGCTTGCGGCTGCTGAGTGGGCGGATAAGAACGGCGCGAACATTATCAGCAGTTCTCTTGGCTATACATACAACAGATATTTTAACAACGAAATGAATGGTCGCAATAGTTTAATTGCAATGGCTGCAACAATTGCTGCGTCAAAAGGAATTCTTGTCGTGAATTCTGCAGGGAATGATGCCCAAACCAATTGGCATTTCGTTGATACGCCTGCTGATGCCGATAGCGTTCTGGCGGTTGGCGGGACAGACCCGGAAACAGATTTACAGATTTATTTCAGTTCAGTCGGACCAACAAGCGATGGCCGCTTAAAGCCGAATGTTACTGCGCCGGCACTGGTTGTGGCCGCTAGCACAACCGGGATCAAAGAAACTTCCGGCACATCATTTTCTGCACCATTGGTTGCAGGATTTGCAGCATGCGCATGGCAAACGAATCCCTCCTTGTCGAACATGCAATTGTTTCATGAGATTGAAAAGAGCGGCCATCTTTATCCCTACTTTGATTTTGCACACGGCTACGGAATTCCACAGGCAAAATATTTTACCGATACATCAAGAACAATTGAGCCGACGTTTGATTTTGTGATTTTAAACGATCAGATAAAGGTTGTGCTGCGTGAAAAATTCTCATACCCTGATCAGGAAATTGCGTTGGGCTACAAAGCACAAAGAAACCTGTTTTATAAGGTAACCGATAAATACGGATCAATAAAATCATACACCGTTTTTCTTGCCGGAAGAAAGGAAATGCTGAATCTTCAAGCCCAGGATTTTCAGGAAGGCGATGAAGTCACGGTACATTTTGAAGGCTATACAAGCAAGCTGGATTTTCCAAAAATTGAATCAGAAGAAATTAAGTAACGATGAAAAGACAAAATAGAATTCTACTCCTTGTTTTTATTTTATGTTCACTTTCTGCGGGAGCACAGACCGTACTCCTGAATTACGACAAAGCCCTTGAGAAGAAATATGACAAAGGTCCCAACCAGAAAAAGTTTACACAGGGGATGATGAAATTCGGATTTGTACTTCCGTCATCAGACAGACAGGAAATTATTGCAGGCAATTCAGTTTCATGGGGAATTGGACTCAGAAAAAAATTTAAGGTCAGTCCGATGTATTCTTTAGGCTGGGAATTTCAGATGGACTTCACAAGCGTTAAATTAAAAAACACACCCGGTGCGCTTTCTTCTTATGGCACACCCATAGATGTCCGGCGATTTGATGTATCTGCAATTTCGCTTGGACAATTTAACCGGTTTAATTTCGATGTGAACAGAGGAAATTTTATGGGAACATTTTTAGATCTCGGAGTAACAGGAAAATATTGTCTATTGATGTCGGAAGTCTATAAGTATGACACCGGCTATGGAACCGCCAGAACCGAAGTCGACGACCTCGATTATGTAAAAAAATTACAGGCCGAAGTCTTTGCCAGATTCGGATACAGCCACATCAGTCTCTGGGCCTCTTATCGTTTTACCGATCTTTTCAAATCCAAATTTCAGATGCAAGAGATGCCGCAGGTAATTTTGGGGCTTGAGTTTGGGCTTTATTGATTTTATAGAAATGTTTTGGTGCTTCCGTATTTTAAATAGAGCGATCATTCTTATAAAAACAGACTGAGTGGGAGATTATATTTGTATACTAATTTACTAGAATTAATTTTATTCTATTTCTATAAAGGCAATTAGTTTCATAAAGCCTGCTTAAATGACAGGTAAATGCAGCTGGTATGTGAAGACGA
The DNA here is from genome assembly GCA_049363815.1 of Bacteroidota bacterium. Taxonomy (GTDB): domain Bacteria; phylum Bacteroidota; class Bacteroidia; order AKYH767-A; family 2013-40CM-41-45; genus JADKIH01. The sequence goes on along the minus strand of JBMQEM010000131.1, from coordinate 2,140 downwards.
ACGGCATGTGCAGTTATTCGGTGACCGCGCTAATATCAAACTGACCGGCTTAGAACAAACGTTTTCCGTACACGACGGACAACGACTGACACCGGTATGAACTGCCACAGCTTTAAAATATTACTTGCAGTCAGAAATTGACTTTGTTGAAAACTTTTATTGCAATGTTAGGAATCCTAACTATATTTGCGACAACATCAATTCTAACAAATTTTAATCCAACGACTAAAAAGTATCAAAATGAAAAAATCACTATTTATTATGGGTATTGTAGCATTGGTTTCAGCAACCACTAATGCATGCGACAAATGTGGAGATTACAACAACAGTAATTTCAAAATTAAATCAGCATCAGTAACACATAATACAGATTTAGGTGTTACTGTTTGGGAAATAAAAGTGGATGGACTGGCAGGTAACACCACTCCCAAACCTGTTGGAAAATTAAATGGCGCAACGGTTTTGGGTTATGTATTTCCCACAAATTTGAAATCAACTGACGTTGGGTTTAACCAAACAGATGGCATTGTTGCTTTAGCTTTAACATCCCATCCCGATTTTGACGACAGCCCGTTGTGGGACGAAAACATGGACGGTAAATTTGACAATGACGGTTTAGTCTGGCATCCACATTGGGTAATACTTACCGAAGATAAAAGAGTAGCCGGTGGACTTGCTGTGAAGGAGTTTAATAAGGATGATAAAACAGTAATGCTTCCTAAAACCGCACCCAATATGCCAATGTATATGGACAGTCCGGGATTTAATGTAACCACAAAAGGAAATACTATAAAAGTTGTAGTTCCTGATTATCGCATCAACAATAAAACAGATTTTAAATATGATGCTGTTACCTGCTTTATGGAAGTGAATACAGGCGAAGCCGGAGGACAACACACCGATGGCGGAGCGAAACCTATGCTTGGTGTTTACAAAGTGTATTCAGTTGCAAGCGGTAATCTTTCTTTGCCTTATTCAGTGAAGTGAGCAACTTCAGAAGTATAAAACCAGCTCGTAAAAAATCGGAGTGGCTCGACTACTTTCTTTTTAATTAAAGGATTGGTTTGACTACTCCTGTTTTTTATTGAGCAAATCTAAAATTTGAAAAATGAAATTAATACTAAACATGGTTTTGCTGCTAACCTTCGTTCAGGCTTGCAGCCAAACACAAAATAAAACAAAAGATAACATGAAAGTAGCAGTTTGGGACACTTATGTAACTAAGAAAGACGGAATCGTAATGCACTTTGACATTCTTGCCCCTGAAGAAATTAAAGATACATCTGTAATATATGGTTATGGCAAAGCGTATTTAAAAACAAAAGGACAAGATGGGCAACCTTTGACTTCAAAGGAATGCAGGTTTTGCCATGTGGAAATTTTAAGACCTGATTGGGAAGCAGACATTAAAAAACAAGGTTATTTCATTATTGAAATGGAAAACTGTAAGTGATGAAAAAAGATGTTGCCAAGTCCGACTTTGATATTAAAAATCAGAGCGAGAAAGTTGAAAGCAAAATTGTTGCTGCCTTAGAAAGAATTTCTCAGGCATTCCGTGTTCTGCTTTGGCAGGAGAGCAAAGATTTTTCCTTAAGCCCTATTCAGGTGCAGGTTCTTATTTTCTTGCTGCACCACAGCGAAGAAAAAAGAAAAGTAAGTTATCTCGCTGACGAGTTTAATATGACAAAAGCCACTATCAGCGACACCATCAAAGCGTTGAAAGGAAAAAAACTCATCCAAAAGGATTATGAGCAAACCGACACAAGGAGTTATATCATTCATCTAACAAAAAAGGGAAAAGACATTGCCGAAAAGACATCGTTGTTTACCAAGGAAATCCATTCTCCCATTGACAAGCTGTTTCCTGACGACAAAGAAAATTTGCTACTAAGTTTAATTGGTATCATAAATCACCTGAACATCACCGGAGTTATAACCATTCAGCGAATGTGTTTCAGTTGTTCGCATTATCAATCTTCCAAGAATGGGCAAAAACACTTTTGTAAGCTGTTAAACAAAACCCTGCACACAAATGATTTGCGTGTTGATTGCCCCGAACATCAATTGAGTGAGTGATTATGCTCCCCGAAAAAGATACACCCTTAAAAACCGCTGCAAGCCAGCCCCACACAAAGAAAAA
>JBMQEM010000130.1:0-20072 GCA_049363815.1 Bacteroidota bacterium | reverse complement strand
TTCAGCTTCGCAGGCTGTTTTGCGTGTATTGAAGTAATGCCAGTTGATGTCATATCCGGCGTACTTCATAACAAAATACGCAACTGCTGCGATATGAATGAGCCAGAGAATATGTTTGAGGAGGGAGAACATGTAATCAAAGAACAGCGAACAACGAGCAATCAGCAGAAAGGTATCTAAAATTCTGCAAATTGATAACCTGAGTAATTTAAGCGCAGAATGGATGCGATCAGGTGTTCGGAATGCTGCTACTGATGCTGCTGATATCGTTGTGTACAATCCGGCGGGAACTACTTCCCTGAAAAACGGTTTGCATATCAATTTCAGCAATCAATCGTTGTTCAGAAAACCAAATCACTCATATGATCTTGGTATGGGCGAAGGACAAAAAGAATACGAACAAAGTAGTCCGGATCTTTTCCTGCCTAACCTATACATTGCCTATAAGAAAGATAACTGGGCTTTGTATTCCGGTGTTTTCTTTTCCGGTGGTGGAGCAACGATCGATTATGATCAGGGTTCTATCACAACTGATCTGATCGGATTAGGAACGTTAGGTGCAGCACAAGGTGCATACACTTCGATCAAGGATCCATTTATCAAAGCTAGTTCAATGTACATGACTACTACATTAGGTGGTTCATATGCAGTTCAACGTGGTATCTCATTCTCAGCTGCGATCAGATATTTATCTGCAGCAAATTCTTCTGAATTAGGAATGACTCTTACTTCATCACCATTCGAATTTCCTGATGTGCCAATGAGTCTTAAGACAAAAGACAATGCATCCGGAATGAGTGGAGTTTTTGGTGTAAGCCTGACTGCATTAGATAAAGTAAGTATCTCTGCACGTTATGAGACCAGAGTGAAACTGAATTTCAAAACTGCACAGGATCATGATGATTTTGGTTTAACTACTGATGGTGATCTGAACCGCAGGGATCTTCCTGCAGTTTTAGCATTAGGTTTAGGATTTGACGTGTCGTCGCGATTTAAAGTAATGGCAGACTATAATTATTACTTCCAGGAAGATGCTGACTGGGGAAAATCATCGGTTGCGACCAATGAGGTTCCTTTGTCTTTACTTGCAGGAAATTCAACTATTCTTGCTTTCGGATTTCAGTATAAGATCAAAAGTAAGATTATCATCAGCTCCGGAGTTGGTTTTACAAAAATGGACTTCCAGGACAAAGCCGGTTACTATGCTAGCTTAGGAACGTTTGAAGTTGTTCAAAGCGACAATACAAATCTTAATCTCGGTTTCGCTTATAAGCCTATTAAAAATATCACATTCAACTTTGGTTATATGCATGTGTTCTATCCATCAGATCAGCAGATCAAAGTGGTAAATGCACAGCCTTTGGATGTTACGATCAATGCGAACAACTCTATTAATGCAGTTGCTTTAGGAGTGAATCTTGCATTTTAATTTCAGGAAAGATGTAATTCGGGTTTCGTAATTCGAATTGATATAAATAGAAAGGGTTTAACTGAATAGTTAAACCCTTTTTTACATTGTTACATGTAGTATTTTCCGAGGTAATACACTAATCGTTATTCGGTTTGCTTTTAATCACTCAATCGGCATTCTTTGGCTTTTTGCTCACGAAATAATAAATAGGTAACCCGATCAAAATTATCAGCAATCCGTAAAGACTGGCGTCTCTCTGAAAGATCAGCATATTCAATGCAACCAAGGTCGCAAGAATGATATAGATGGCAGGAATGTAGGGATAGCCAAATGCTTTATATGGTCTTTCCATATCCGGTTTCTTCACGCGGAGGACGAACAGTCCCGAGATCGTAAGGATGTAAAACAACATCACTGCAAACATGATGTATTGTAAAAGGTCATTATAAGTTCCGGAGAAACATAACAGGCATGCCCAGATGCACTGCATTGTAATAGAGTTGGCGGGTACCTGGTTCTTATTTAGTTTCGCAGCCTGCTTTAAGAACATGCCATCTTTTGCCATTGCATAATAAACTCTGGCAGCAGTAAAAATACATCCATTAAGACATCCGAAAGTAGAGATCATGATCATCGCTGCAATGAAATATTTTCCTTTCTCGCCTAAGATCGTTTCCATCATCAGTGTGGCGACCCTGTCATTTTCCGCTGTCTGGATCTGACCGATATCCAATACTGATAAGTAGGAAATATTTGCAAGAAGATAGAGAACAATGACAGTTCCTGTTCCAAGTAAAAGAGACAAAGGCAAATTCTTTTGCGGATTACGTACTTCACCTGCAGTAAAAGTGATGTTATTCCATGCATCTGCGGAAAATAAAGAACCTGTCAATGCAGCACCAAACACTCCTATTGTTGTTAACGTAATCACATCCGGAAATGCCGGTGAGAAATGAGAAAAATTCAATCCACCGGAAAGTCCATAATACAAACCTGCCCCGATCAGAAAAAGTAATGCGCCTACTTTTGCAACTGTAAAGATGTTTTGTAAAATGGCGCCTGACTTAACTTCCCTGTAGTTGTATATACTCAGGAATATGATCAGTGAGACTCCGAGTAATTGTTGGGTATTGATCGCAAGACTTCCCAGATTGAAAACAACATTTGATGCTGAAATGGAAGGGAAGAACACTCCTGCAAATTTCGCAAAGGCAACACTTACAGCTGCTATTGTTCCTGTTTGGATAACAGAAAATAATGTCCAGCCATATAGAAAGCCAAACATCTTTCCAAATGCTTCCCTGATGTAAACGTATTGTCCACCGGCTTTGGGCATTGCAGCTGCCAGTTCACCATAACTCAAGGCTGCTAAAATTGTCATAACACCGGTAACAATCCACGCCATCAACAACATTCCGGGTGTCTGAACCTGTCTGGAGATATCAGCAGAAACGATAAAGATTCCCGAGCCGATCATTGAACCTATAATGATGGCAGTAGAATCAAAAAGTGACAATTTCTTGTCTAATGTGGTCTTGTTTTTCATGCTGAAAATTTCTTAGTCAAATAAAGAAAAATATTTCAATACAATGGCTATTTTCGTCGCATGACTCGTCAACAACTATATGAACAAATTTCAAAGAAGAAATCTTACCTCTGTGTAGGACTCGATACTGATATCAAGAAGATCCCTAAACACCTTCTGAAGTGTCCTGATCCGGTCTTTGAATTCAATAAGCAGATCATTGATGCAACATCTGAATATTGTGTTGCCTTTAAACCGAATCTGGCATTTTACGAAGCCATGGGTCCGGATGGACTGCGGAGTCTCAAACACACGATCGACCATATTTCTCCAGATATCTTTACAATTGCCGATGCAAAACGTGGCGATATCGGCAATACTTCTGAAATGTATGCAGATGCTTTTTTCAATTATTACAATTTCGATTCAGTAACTGTTGCGCCTTACATGGGAAAAGATTCTGTGGTTCCTTTTCTGAAAGATGGAAAGTGGGTCATTCTGCTTGCACTTACAAGCAATTCCGGTTCAATGGATTTTCAGATGATGGAAGTGTGCAGTTCAATTGAGCAAAAAGATACTAAGTTGTTTCAGGAAGTTATCAGACACGCAAGGAAATGGGCAAATGAAGATTCCATAATGTTCGTCGTAGGCGCAACACATCCTGAACTTTTTAAAATGATCCGTGAAATAGCGCCGGATAATTTCCTACTTGTTCCTGGAGTCGGTGCTCAAGGTGGAAGTCTGAAAGAGTTATCTGAAACAGGTATGAATTCAAAGTGCGGATTGCTCGTCAATTCTTCACGACAGATCATTTATGCTTCGTCAGGTGAAGATTTTGCTGACAAAGCACGCGAACAAGCTCAATATATGCAGAAAGAAATGCATGAATTGCTTGATCGTCTAATATAAGAAACAGAAATCAGTCCGCTTGAATATACATTTGAAGAAAATTCAAATCAAGTGACTGAAACCTTTCTTCATTACATCTGGAAAAACCGTCTGTTCAATTTTAATCAGCTTAAAACTGTTGATGGACAAGAGGTAGATATCCTGAATCCCGGAACTTATAACACCAATGCCGGACCGGATTTTTTCAACGCTCAATTGCGTATCGATAATACTCTATGGGCCGGAAATGTGGAGATCCATATCCTTGCTTCTGACTGGATCAAACATGATCATCAGAAAGATGCTTCTTATGATAGTTGTATTCTTCATGTAGTTCTGGAGAATGATGCCGTTACGCGGAGGATGGATGGTTCGATTATACCTGCAATTGAACTTAAAGGCAAATACCCGGATTACTTATGGAATAATTTTATTCAACTCATCAGCGAAAATGATTGGGTGTCGTGCAGTCATCGCCTGAAAGAGATCGAAACAGATGTGTGGATAAAAATCTTCGATGATAAATCTGAGGAACGATTAATTCTGAAAGCGCAACATATTCTTATTTCTCTTGAAGGATTAAAAAATGACTGGGAGGAATGTTTCTATCAGTATTTGTCTAAGAATTTCGGATTTCAGCTCAATGGAATGCCCTTTGAAATGCTGGCCAGGAGTCTGCCGTTAAAGATCATAAGAAAGGAGCAGGGTAATCCTGAAAATCTGGAAGCATTGTTTTACGGACAGGCAGGAATGCTTGAAAAGGATTTCTTCGATGCTTATCCTGCTGACCTGAAAAAACGATTTGCGTTTTTGCAATCTAAATATTCGCTTAAACCTATTCATCCTTCCACCTGGAAATTTTTACGGATGCGACCGGTTAATTTCCCGACGATCCGCTTAGCTCAGATGATCCGTTTACTTCAGAATACAAACAACTTATTTGCCCTTGCCCGCGATCTTGGTAATGTAAACGATTTTTATGGTCTCTTCAATTTCACGCTTCATGATTACTGGACAAATCACTATTTGTTCGATAAGGAATCGGTAAAAAAAGACAAAGTGATCGGAAAAACTTCCATCGACAATATTATTATCAATACGATCATCCCTTTTTTATATGCCTGGGGTGTTTTTACAGGAACTGATCTGTATAAAATGAAAGCAAGAGAACTACTTTTCAAACTTTCTCCCGAAAATAACCGTATCATTGAGAAATGGAACACTTGTGGTGTACATGCCGAAAATGCAGGCCATTCACAGGCTTTGATCCAGTTGAAACAGTACCATTGCTCAGAAAAAAAATGCTTAACTTGCAGCATTGGAATGAAACTCATTAATACATTACCATGAAATTGATCGAAAATGTTCGCGGTTACTTCGAACGCCAGGCTTTTGGAGTTTGTACCTGGTTAGGTGACAAACTTCATATGAGGTCCTCCAACATCAGGTTGTTTTTTATTTATGCCTCCTGCCTGACGATCGCTTCCCCATTGATCATTTATATGATCCTTGCTTTTTGGTTGAAAATGAAATCGTATGTAAGGGCTAAGAGGACTTCGGTGTTTGATCTCTAAGTTTTAGTTTAAAATTCAATGTTCAATGTTGACAACCTGTGAACTTTGAACTTGAACTTTGAACTTTGGACATTTATATCAATCTTGCATCGGCAAAACCAACCTCTTCTGTGGCTCAGTCTATTTTACACATCAACTTAAGGTATTTTAAGAAACTTTACATAGCTATAGCACTAATTGTATCTGCATTGATCATTGGGGTTGTTGGGTATATGTGGATTGAAGACTATAATTTTGTTGATGCAGTCTTCATGACAATTATCACAATTGCAACGGTTGGCTATCGTGAAGTCAAAGAATTAAATACGTCAGGAAAGATCTTCACATCCTTCCTTATTATTTATAGTATCAGTACATTCGCCTATGCGATCTCTGTCATTACCCGGTATGTGATCGAAGGTGAGTTTCAAACATATTTCAGACATTATCAGGTGAACAAAGAAATTCAAAAACTAAAGAACCATGTGATCGTTTGTGGTTATGGAAGAAACGGCAAACAAGCCTGTGATCAGTTAAGATCTGAAGGCGTTCGTTTCGTTGCTATTGAATCAAACCCCCAGATCATCACGAATATGCAAATGGAGGAGGATCTCCTTTTTATTGAAGGTGATGCAACAAAAGATGAAGTACTGCTTGAAGCCGGACTCGAAAGTGCAAAAGCATTGATCACTGCACTTCCCAGCGATGCCGCAAATGTTTTTGTAGTATTGACTGCCCGTGATAAAAGTCCGAAGTTGAAAATAATCAGTCGCGCTTCCGATGATGCATCAGAGCATAAATTGAAACGGGCAGGTGCAGACAATGTTATCATGCCTGATAAGATCGGCGGAACCCATATGGCCGCATTGATCACAAAACCTGATGTGCTTGAATTTATTGATCATATCACTGGAACCATTAACATCCGCCTTGAAGAAATTCTCTATAAAAACCTGCCTGATTCCATGCAGAATAAATCGATCCGTGAACTAGAGATAAGGAATAAAACCGGAGCTAATATCATTGGTTACAAATCTGCCTCCGGTGATTATATAATTAATCCGTCGCCGGATACGATCATGTTGCAGGATGCAAAATTATTTGTACTCGGTACTCAAGAACAGGTCTCAAAATTCAAGGAAATTTTAAAGTAAGAATGAAAACAATTTTAATTACAGGCAGCAATGGACTTTTAGGGCAGAAAATAATTTATGCGCTGAGGAACAGGCCTGATGTGAAATGCATCAGTACTTCCCGTGGTGAGAACCGCATGAAAGTAAAAGATGGTTATGAATATGCTTCAATGGATATTACCGATCTTAATTCCGTTGAAAGTGTTTTTCAGAAGTATAAACCGGATGTAGTTATCAATACTGCTGCAATGACCAATGTCGATGCATGTGAATCAAACAGGGATGAGGCCTGGCTTTTAAATGTACAATCTGTAGAACATATTATTCTTGCCTGTAAAAAGCATGGTTCTCATTTAATTCATCTTTCTACAGACTTTGTTTTCGATGGCAGAAAAGGTCCATATATTGAAACTGACGAACCTAATCCGCTTAGCTTTTATGCCCATACAAAATATGAGGGCGAAAAGTTAATTCATGCAAGCGGAATTCCTGCTGCAATATTAAGAACGATAATCATCTATGGTGCTGTCGATGATAACAGCCGTTCAAATGTTGTTCTATGGGTCATTAATTCGCTCAAAAACAAAAAGCCGATCACTGTTATCAATGATCAATTCAGGTCGCCTACTTTAGCTGAGGATCTAGCAGATGCCTGTATCTCTGCCGCTCTGAAGCAGGCAGTCGGAATTTATCATGTTTCAGGGAGAGAAGTAATGAACATTCTGGATATCGCAAAAATTGTTGCAGACTATTTTGAACTTGATAAAGGACTTATCATTCCGGTAAGTTCAGCAGAATTGAAACAACCCGCTGTGCGTCCGCCTGTAACCGGATTCATTATAACAAAGGCTGTAGATGAACTGGATTTTAAACCACGGACTTTCATTGACGGACTTTCCTATTTAAAGAACCAGCTTTTATTGGTTGCAGAGAAAAACTGATTCGTTTTCATTTGCATAACAAAATGTTTGCAAATGAAAAGGAAGAAGATCAAATCTGTCTGGAAAGAATATCTCACTCTTTCAATGCGTGAACGAAGAGGACTGTCGATTCTTCTTGGTATACTTTTGTTTCAGCTTTTATTCTTGTTTTATCTGAATAATGTTGATCTGAAATATCCTTATCCTGATTTCGAAACGGTAAAAAAATTGCAATCAGAAATTTCGAATGAAGGTTTAGCAATTAATTCTTCAGCAAAATCATTTACTGCAACTTCTGAACTTTATTTTTTCGATCCGAATAAACTAAGTGCTGAACAATGGATGGGTTTCGGATTATCCCAAAAACAATCTGCTTCTGTCCTTAACTACATTAAGAAGGGTGGTAAGTTCAGGACTAAAAAAGATGTATTGAAAATTTATGGAATGGATGAAAAACTTTATGGAATTTTACTGCCTTATATTTCCTTGCCTGATTCAATTGTAAAGGAAAGATCTCAGTATCAGATCAAGGAAAAAAGAAAATATGATCCGGTTGATATCAATGTAGCTGACTCAATTCAGCTTGAAGAATTAAAAGGCATTGGTCCGACCTTAGCTTCAAGAATTGTCAGGTATAGGGATAAACTTGGTGGATTCGTAAACGATGAGCAACTGCGGGAAGTATATGGTGTCAATGATACCTTGTTCAGGCTGATCAGGGAACAAGTTATTGTGAAAGACAATAACATCCGTTCTGTCATTCTGAACAGTGATTCTTTCCCTGTCCTGGCCGCTCATCCATATATCGGCAGAAAACTTGCGGGTATGATCCTTAATTACAGGAAACAACACAAACGTTTTGAAAGTGCTGACGAATTGAGAAATCTTCCTTTGCTAACTGATGAAATCTTCCGTAAACTTGCGCCCTATCTGAAAGTCGACTGAAGTTCATTTCTTTGAATTTTAGGTCGGTTTCCACTAAAAAGATTCGACACAACTTATGGAATTCGGAATTAACGAAAGCCAGGCAATGATTGCCGATACGGTTAAAAAATTTGCAGAAGCGCATATTCGTCCAAATATAATGGAGTGGGATGAGTCCCAGACTTTCCCTGTAGACCTTTTCAAAAAAATGGGTGAACAGGGCCTGATGGGAATTCTTGTACCTGAAAAATACAACGGTTCTGGGCTGGGTTATTTCGAATATGTAACAGCGATCATTGAAGTAGCAAGAGTGTGTGGTTCCATCGGACTTTCAATGGCAGCACACAATTCGTTGTGCACAGGACATATTCTGGCATTCGGAAATGAAGAACAGAAGACTAAATATTTATCAAAGCTTGCTACCGGAGAATGGATAGGTGCTTGGGGTTTAACCGAAGCCAATACAGGAAGTGATGCAATGCGGATGCGTTGTACTGCCAGACAAGATGGCGACCATTGGATCATCAATGGTGCTAAGAACTGGATCACACATGGAAAAAGTGGAGATGTGGCCGTTGTTCTGGCCCGCACTGGCGAACTGCTCGATTCTAACGGAATTACGGCATTTGTAGTGGAAAGAGGCACACCCGGATTTAAAGCCGGAAAAAAGGAAAACAAACTGGGAATGCGGGCTTCGGAAACAGCTGAACTCATCTTTGAAGACTGCAAAGTGCACAAATCTGCAATTCTTGGAAATGTTGGTGATGGTTTTAAACAATCAATGAAAGTCCTGGATGGCGGTAGAATCTCCATCGCTGCCTTATCCATTGGAATAGCTAAAGGAGCATATGATGCGGCCTTGAAATATAGTCAGGAAAGAGAACAATTTGGAAAACCGATTTCCCAGTTTCAGGCAATTTCCTTTAAATTGGCTGATATGGCCACTAAAATAGAAGCAGCAGAATTGTTAACTCTCCAGGCTGCCGACCTGAAGAACGGAGGAGAAAAATGTACAAAACAGAGCGCTTTCGCAAAATATTATGCTTCTGAAGTGGCTGTAATGGCTTCAACCGAGGCTGTGCAGATCTTCGGAGGCTATGGGTATACCAAGGACTTCCCGGTAGAGAAATTTTACCGCGATTCCAAGCTTTGTACCATTGGTGAAGGAACCAGTGAAATTCAAAAGCTGGTAATCTCCAGAGAAATCTTAAAATAATTTGTTTATCCAAAAGAAATCAATACTTTTGCCGTCCAAATCTTAAAATTAACAATGATCATCGTTCCGATTAAAGAAAACGAGTCAATCGACAAGGCTCTGAAGAAATTTAAAAAGAAATTCGAACGCACAGGTGTAGTTCGTGAATTACGTCGTCGCCAAACTTTTGAAAAACCGTCTGTTGAGCGTCGTCAGGAAATCATTCATGCGAAATACATTTCGAACATGAAGCGTACAAATACCCTGTAATCGGTCGGTTGTAAGGAATAAATATGTTACCTTTACTGTTGCTGTAACCTTTCGGTCAGATGACAGATATAAGAACATAAATGTGAAAGAGAAACGAATGTCCTGCATTTGTTTCTCTTTTTTTATTCAATATGATCATACAAAGTTTTCTACAATACCTGCGTTTTGAAAAACGGTTTTCTGCCAATACTGTCATGGCATATGAAAGTGATCTCAACCAGTTTTTTGAGTTCCAGAAAAAACTCTATGAAGTTGAAAAGCCCGATCAAGTAAGTCAGTCAATGGTGCGCTCCTGGATGGTCAGTCTGATGGAAAATGGAGTAGGAGCACGGTCTATCAACCGGAAGATCACAGCCCTGAAAACGTTCTATAAATTTCTTCTCCGAAGAGATGAAGTAAAAATAAATCCGCTTCTTAAAGTTCAATCACCAAAGATCTCAAAGAGACTTCCTGTTTTTGTTGAAGAAAGTAAAATGCAATTGCTCTTTACTGATGTTAATTTTGGTGATGGTTTTGATGCGATCAGAGACCGTTTGATACTGGAGTTGCTCTATGCCACCGGAATGCGGAGAGCTGAGTTGATAGGCCTTACAGACGAACGTATTGACCTGTATCAGTGTCAGGTAAAAGTTTTAGGAAAGAGAAACAAAGAACGTATTATACCGTTTACTTCTAAGTTGAAGGAATTAATAGAAGCATACCTTGTGGCCAGAAAAGAAATTGCACCTTTTCCCGCATCTTTTTTTGTATCTTCCAAAGGTATAAGCATGTATCCGAAAATGGTTTACAGGATTGTGACGGAACGACTAAGTGCAGTTACCACATTGGAGAAAAAAAGCCCGCATATCTTAAGGCATACTTTTGCTACCCATATGTTAAATCATGGAGCAGATCTGAATAGTGTTAAAGAATTACTTGGACATGCTAATCTAAGTGCAACACAGGTTTACACGCATAATACAATAGAAAAGTTAAAAGAAGTTTATAAACAAGCTCACCCACGGGCTTAAAAAATCAGGAGGATTTCTATGAAAATCAGAGTACAGTCAATTCATTTTGATGCAGACAAAAAATTGTTGCAGTTCATTGAAGAAAAAGTTGATAAACTGGTTCATTTTTACGACCACATTATTGGTGGTGAAGTGACATTGAAAGTCGATAAAGCAAGTGACAACAAAAATAAAATTGTTCAGATAGTCATTCAGATTCCGGGTAATGATATTATTGCTAAAGAACAATGTCATTCCTTTGAAGAAGCAACAGATCTTTGTATTGAAACGCTTTCCCGTCAGATCAAGAAATACAAGGAAAAACTAAGGGGAGTTTAACAAAAAAAAATTGTAAGATATATAATGGAATTACGCCAACCCCGTTCAGAAGGGAGCGTAATTCTATTGTATTAACTATTCAGATGAAAGGCATTTTTTCAGTCATATTCGCAGTTTTTTTCATGAGCATTTCGAATGCTCAGAGTGACCGCAATTTTAATGTGGTCAATAAGACTGTGATTACTTTTGATGACACCTTGCAACTGCATTTCCTTCAGGATTCCACAATGCATACACAAGGATGGGATACTTTGCCACAGGCCATCTTCTGGAGGGATGTCATCAATATGACCAGCGATACTTGTATCGTTAATATCTCATATTGCAGGAAACCGATCAACCGGGTAAACCGCTCAGTATGGATGAGCCAGACCGAACCTCAAAAACTTTGTTATAAAGACAGCCTCTGCAAGATCTATGATGTTGAGAGCACTGATCACCTATTTGTGACAGCCGGAAAAGGGGAGTTCTATGAGGTGAAAAAAGTATTGCCTATTATCAGCCGAGCAATTACTGCTTTCGAAAAGAATAATTGTGATCCATGGTATGCACAGGCCATCATGCTGATCGAAAGTCCTGGAAAACTGAAATCAAAATCTTCAGTTGGTGCTAACGGACCCTTTCAGTTAATGAAATCAGTCGCGATCCGCTATGGATTGAAGGTCAATAGATATGTTGATGAACGCTCTGACATAGATAAGTCTGCGAAAGCGGCTTCTTCACTGATCAAGACAAGTTGTATTCCTTACATTAAAAAATTCCTTGATGAAAAAGGACTGACCTATAGGGAAACTGATCTTTGGTTCCGACTGCTGGTGCTTCATGCCTACCATGCCGGACCCGGAAATGTCCGTTGTGTCATTGATGCAATCAATCCAACAGCCGGTGGCGTAAAGTTGTTTGAAAAGATCTGGCAAACGACCTGTGGTGGTTTTAAGAATGAATCTCAGAATTACTCACAAATAGCACTGGCATCACTGATCAACTTCAATGGAATTATCGAGCAAACTGGGGATACTGTCTTTCTTGTCAAAGGCGATGTGATCATGAAGAATTATGACAGAAAGAAAATGAAGCCATGGGAAGCATTCGATTATCTGAATACTTGTCTGGAAACATATGAAAAGGATTTTATCGATGATATGATCCCGTATGATTATTTCCTGAAGAAAGTCACTTTCATCCGTAAAGAGTTCGTACACCTGGCATCAGTAGTTACTCAATCTCAGAAAGATGTTGTTCTGCGTAAATATCCTGCAAGTGAAACTCATGTAAATGAACTTGCGAATCAGTTGACGAAAAGACAGCGCTATGAAGATGCGATCAGGATGTTCAAGCTGAATCTTGATGAGAATCCTTCCAATCTGACCTCACTTGACAGCCTGGCAAAATTGTACCGGATCACCGGTGATCACAAAAACGCTGAGTTTTATACGAGTAAAGCTGTCAATACAAAGGTTGTTCAGAAAAATACTGAATAACGTTGTTTGCAATCGTCGTTTAAGTATTTTTGAGCCCGTACCTTTTAACGGGCAATGAAGAGAATCTACTTCCTGTTTTTATTTATTTGCATTGTAAATTCAGCAAAAGCTGCTGAACCACTTGCTGTGTTCAGAAATGATCTGGATTCAGTCAGAGATAGTGTAAACTGGATCAATGAAACAACAACAGTTTTTGATTCACTTGAAAATAATCATATTTCACAAATTGATTCCTTACATCCTTATGGTCTGGGTTACAAAGGAGCATTTCCGGACAATACGCTTGGCTTAAATTTGGATATTGAAATTGAATCTCGTGCTTTGGTGAGCACGTTCGGAGAAGTACAGGTTGCTTTTTCTGTTTTAAAAGGAGATTCAAGTATCATATGGGATTCAAAATATTTTAATAATAGCAGATTGTCTATATGGGGAAACATGCGCCAGGGATTTTCAATTCCTGCTAATTTGGTTACCAAAGATAATGTTCTGCTCATCTATTTCTGGAATAAAGAAAAAAATACCGTCAGTTTTATTGACGATCTAAAAATTTCTTTCAAAGAACTTTCATCGAAAATTGCCTTCCCGCTAATGCCTGAGATCTTTCAAAAAGATCAGTTTAAAAATAGAAGTGTTTGGCTAGTAAATGTGAAGTACTCTGTGCAGATTGACACAATGTCAAACAGCCTTCTGTTGACTACCAGTGAAGGAGATACAATTTTAAACTCGATAAAAGTTCTTTTTGAATTCAGGAATAATTATTATGAAGACGGATATAATGAACCACTTTTGCTAGAGAATGCTAAGTCAATCACTTTTCAGAATATTGAAGAAAGAATTTTTGTTCAGTTAAACTATCAATCCGATTCTGCATCATGTGATATTAATTTATCAATTAACAACAGAACCGGGTCAATTTCAATAGACGCTGTTGTTCGATTCAAAAAGGATATTATTCTCAGTCGTGCAGCAATTAGTCTTGGATATGGATTGGAGTTAAGTAAAGTCATCAAGGAGAATTCGGAGTTTGTTGTTCCGTCAGATAATATTTCGTACTGGCTGAAGCAAGGAGCAGTTACATTTGATGCCTCCGGTAATGACTTTATTTCCGTAAGAAATGATGGGGTGTCCTCAATTGAATTGTTTCCTGGTAAGAAAGGTCTTATTATGAATCTTGATAATTCTCAGGATCACCCTGCTGTTTATTTTCCTTTGATGAAAAAAAGTAAGAATGCATTTTTGGATCATTCTGCAAAGACCTACAAAGCAGGTGCAAAGATCAAAGGTGAATTAGTGTTAAAGACGATTGAGAAAAAACAACACTTGCTTTCATTGCTAAAAAATCCCGATGGATACCTTTCTTCCATGGTCTGGACCGAGCATGCCGATTTTTCCGATATACGTACTCAGCGGGCAGTAATGCTTGGGTCTGAAAAAATAATAAATGCTGATTCAGCAGTTGCAGGATTCGTCGGACATGGAATTCCTGTTACAAAGAGCGTCTTTTATGACAATCCTACCAGGGAGAAAAATTCTTTAAAGGATAAAAGATTCAAGACTCCATCTGTTTCCATAAAAAGGTCTCCTGAATTTCTGGATCTGCTCAGACAATTGTATAAAAAAGATTTTGAGATCTGTCTTCATACTCCTGATCCTTTCACCACAAAAATGGAGCTTGCAGCGGAAGCAATGGATTTTATGTACAATAATTTCAAGAGCGTAAATTGGATCGATCATGGTTATGATAATTCTTCTAAATCCAACAGGGAAGATGTGAACTGTGATGGTTTGGACAGTACTTCAAAATATTTTATGGGCGATTTGTTCAGGAAATTTGGCATCAAATATAACTGGAGTAGTTATTATGAAGATAAACCGGTTTTCGCAAATACTTCTTTCAATTCATTTTTTACAAATCCATATTCCGGCTGGAATGAACCTTATGCAGCTCCGGAATATTTTCGAAATCCAAAAAATGAAGCATTGATCTCCTGGCGGACAACTTTTACTCTTGATCCCTCTGATGGTTCTTTGTGGAATTATTACTTTGATGATGTTCGCTTAAATGACCTCGTTCAAAGCAGAGGCGACTGTATCCTTCATTGCTATCTTGCCAGAGTGGATTCAACAAATGGTTTTTACTCTTTTGATGGGAATCATGTTGTAGTTAACCCTGAATTCGATAAAGTACTTGCTAAGCTGAGGAGATATAAGGATGAAAATAAAATCTGGTTAACGACAGTGGAAAAATTACTCGACTACCGTTTGCAGTTGGAAAATGTAAAAATTCAATATTTGAAAAATGATCAGGTTGCTGTTTTTAATTCGGGAGAAAGTACTGTAAGAGGATTGAGTGTGATCACTGAATCATCGCATATCAGTGCCGGTGAAAAGAACATCAGATTAAAAAAAGTTGGAATGGAAACAATTGCCATCTTTGATCTTGCCCCCAAAGAAAAACTAATCCTTGATTTAAGATAACTGTCATGATAAAAAAGATCTTTCGTGTATTTCTAAAGACAGTCATCTGGTTTATTGCTATCAGTATTCTCTCAGTGATCTTCTTCAGATTCGTTCCGATTCCGGTGACTCCATTGATGTTGATCCGCTGTATTGAGCAAAAAGCCAATGGGAAGGAAATGAAGCTGAAGAAAGACTGGGTCTCACTTGACAAGATCAGTTCTGCTATGCCACTGGCTGTTATTGCAGCCGAAGATCAGAAGTTTGAAGAACATTTCGGATTTGATCTGGAAGCGATCAAGAAGGCGGAGAAGTACAATAAAAAACATCAGGGCAAAAAGACGAAAGGCGCAAGTACGATCAGTCAGCAGACCGCAAAAAATGTTTTCCTCTGGCCGAACAGATCTTGGATAAGAAAAGGGTTTGAAGTTTATTTTACATTTCTGATCGAGATCTTTTGGAGTAAACAAAGGATCATGGAAGTTTATCTGAATGTAATTGAAATGGGAAATGGTATTTATGGAGTGGAGGCAGCAGCTCAGGAGTATTTTCATAAGCCGGCTTCCAAGCTCAGTGTAAGAGAAGCTTCCCTTATTGCTGCCATTCTTCCAAGTCCCTTAAAATGGAGTCCTGTAAAGCCAAATGCACGTGTCCAGAAGAAAGCCGGACGCATCATGCACTTTATAAGCAGATTAAAATTAGAAGATTTTTAATGGAAGTGATTGTTTTACTTGATTTGCAAATATCTTTGAACCATATTTGAAAATCAGAAACGGGCATTTTTTCCTGCACTTTCGAACCATATATATCTACTGTGGAAATCACCAGACGTAAAGAATTTAATAAGTACCTGCTATTTGCAGTGCTGATTTTTCTTTCAAGAATTCCTTTTATTCAATACGGATATGGACTTGATGGTGATTCGTGGTCTGTGGCTATTTCAGCAAAACATTTTTTTGACACCGGAGAATATATTCCATCACGACTGCCAGGTTATCCTGTGCACGAATTCCTTTGTTCAATGGTAAGTCCGCTTGGTTCATTCGGAATGAATATGATCTCGGCCATTTTTACAACCATTGCCGTAACCACCTTTGCATTAATACTCAGATCGCTCCGGTTCAAATCCATTTTCCTGGCTGCAACAACAATGGCATTTGTGCCGGTAATATTCATTCACAGTACAACTACGATCGATTACAATATTGCACTTGCATTTATTATGCTCGGCATGTTCTTTATGCTTCGCGATAAACTTGTTCTTGCCGGTTGTTTTATTGCACTAGCAATAGGCACGCGGCTCACATCAGGTGCAATACTGCTTCCACTCTCAATCATTCTGACACGAAATGACGGATTGAATAATAATGTCAGAAGGATCTTGAAAATGGCATTACCTGCGATAATCGGTGGTTTGATCTTTTACATTCCTCTGATGAGTAAATATGGTCTGGGATTCTTCACATACTATGAAGTACCATATCCTGCCATTCCGAAGGTTCTATATAAATTATCAATAGAAGTCTGGGGACTGATCGGTATAATTGGAATTCTTGTTTCAACAATTCTGTTCTTTTTACCCCATAACACTACGAAGAATAAATTATTTTTATTCCCGCGTTCCATCAATGAAAAGTACGTCATTGCATGGTTGGTTGCTGTCGATATCTACATCATAGCTTTTCTTAAGTTACCGATGGAATCAGGTTATCTGATACCAATCGTGCCTTTCATAATTATGATATACGGCAAGTATCTTTACAACAGGGCTTTTGTTTTTTTCTGTGGAACTCTTATAGTATCTTCCCTTTGCTGTACCATTTCTCCGACAGACAGATACGATGCTGCAAGTTTTTCGAAAGTGAGCACAACCTTCAATGCAGGTGGTGAAAAGCTCACTCTTGATCTGATAGAAGGGCCTGTTTATTCATACCATACTCGAAGAAAAAATGGAATTGATTTTGTAAACTCCCTGATCAGTTCAATGGATACAATAACAATTCCTTCCGTAATTATCAGTGGACGCTGGTACAATCAACTGATTGTACAGTCAAATGATACTTCAAAGCTCAAAGCAAAGATCCGGGACTATATCTCAGAGCCGGAAGCGTTGTATTTTTATGCAAAAGGGTATTTGATCTATTATCTTCCAAAGCAGGAATATTATAATAAGGTCATGCGGAATGTTGATCTGGATATTTACAGAGCGATTCCATACCTGAAAGAAGATTAAAGTCCAAAGTCAAACCCAATACGGACCTGCGGGTTGGTATATGGTGAATATTTGTCTTCAATCACGTCGAAAAGTATCATCAGATTTAATGAACTGTAATCGCCGATGAATTGCCGGTATCCTGCTCCAAGAAATAATCCGGAAACAATTCGTCTGTTCATTTCATAAACAGATATTGGAACTTCCATTGACAAGGCTTCAAATTCCGCATGTAAGAATATTTCTTCCATGACATTATAACGTGTGAAAACACCACCACCATAAATGTTTGTTGAATAATCAAAACCTGCATAATCATCTTTAATACTGTAATAAATATATTTTCCTGTTATACCTGCGGAAAACTGTTCGGTAATCCGATAGCCCACCAGTGGTGCGACCAGAATGTAGGTTGATGATCCAAATTGTAATCCAAAATCGCCACCGGTGAAAATCCGGTTTTCAAATGAACCAGAGCCTGAACTGTTTCGTGCTGCCGGTTCATTCTCTCTTGGTGCAGGTTCCGGCGCAGGAGTGGGATCCTGAGCTTTAAGATTGAGGCAGGTAATAAAAAGTGCAGATATCAGGAAGGATCTTTTCACGGGATTTTTTTTGTAAATGTAAAAATCAAATGAATTAGTTAAGCACAAATTGATTTTCTTTACAGCTTAATTTACAATTTTATGAATATTCTTATTACAGGTGCTTCCCGTGGAATTGGTTTTTATACAGCCTTACGTCTGGCAACCAATGAAGCCAATCATGTTTTTGCTGTAAGCAGGGATATTGCGGGTTTGGAAACACTGAAACAAGAACATTATTCTCGCTCAGGAAAAGGTAAGCTTACGATCTGTAAGGGTGATTTCCGGAATAGTGAGTATTTGATCTCTCTGAGAGAACGGATTGAAAAGGAGGCAACCACATTGAATGTTATTATAAACAATGCCGGGTATCTGAAATATTTGCCATTTGAGAAATTGACGTCTGCAGATTGGAAAGAAATTTATGAAACCAATTTGTTTGGTCCTGTTGATCTGATCAGAACTATGCTGGAATTACTGAAGAGAAAAAGTGATTCAGCAGAAATTAAAAATCACATTTTAAATATCAGTTCAATAGGAGGAGTACAAGGCAGTGTGAAGTTCAAAGGTCTTTCCGCTTATAGCAGCAGTAAAGGCGCTTTGTGTGTTCTAACAGAATGTCTGGCAGAGGAATTTAAAGAAGATAACATTGCAGTGAATTGTCTGGCATTAGGAAGTGTGCAGACAGAAATGTTTTCAGAGGCATTTCCCGGAATGATTGCAGCCAGGCAGCCTGAAGAAATGGGGAATTACATAGCTGAATTTGCAATGGAAGGGAGTAGGTTTTACAATGGAAAAGTATTGGAGGTGTCGGTGAGTACGCCGTGAAGAATGAAGAGTGATGAATGAAGAGATAAGAGATAAGTGTGAAGATTGAAGAATGAGTAGTGAGTAGTGAGTAGTGAGTAGTGAAGAGTGCAAGATTTCGGTAAGAGTATTAGGTAGGAAATTCATGGTGTAGTTTTGAAAAATGGAGTGGCTTACATAGATAAAGTTTTTTCAAATTGAAGAACGATAATTTCATTTCATTCGAAGATCTGATATTCTTAAACCATTTCAATCGTTTTGGT
Organism: Bacteroidota bacterium; assembly: GCA_049363815.1. Classification (GTDB taxonomy): domain Bacteria; phylum Bacteroidota; class Bacteroidia; order AKYH767-A; family 2013-40CM-41-45; genus JADKIH01. The sequence continues at coordinate 1,124 of JBMQEM010000130.1, read as the reverse complement.
TCATTAACCGGTATTAAACTTTAGGCTAAAAAGTCACTTAAAGTCCAAAATCTTATCAAATTCAAACTTTTTTCAACTATATACTCCTGGCTTCGAGGAATCTAGTTCAAAAAGGGCAAATTGTTTATAAAAAAGATGAAGATTTATTTGGAGGTTTTGATAAAGGTAGTACATTTGCATCCCCAATAACAAAGTTCTTTAACACAAGGGGACGCTGAAAGGCGGATAATTTGAGGATCAGAGTAGGAAGAAGGGGTTGAAAAACGAGTGTTTTTAAACTTTTTAATCTGAAAACGTGTAGATTAACTGATCTTGAAAAAAAATAAATAAAATGTGTTGGTTTGTAAGAAACGGTTAGTATCTTTGCAGCCCGAAAAACAAATAGAAAAAGCATTAATTCAACGGAATTGATGGAGTACAAAAAGGATTACTTGATTTTGCTCGCAAGAGTGAAATAGAATATATAAGTAAGACGTTCTTTGAAGAATTGAACAGGAAATAACAAGCCCTAATTAAACGTCGACTAAGTCGACATAATTTTGAGTAACAAATCCTATACAGAGACAGAAATCAACTTTACAATGGAGAGTTTGATCCTGGCTCAGGATTAACGCTAGCGGCAGGCCTAATACATGCAAGTCGAACGGCAGCGGGTGTAGCAATACATGCCGGCGAGTGGCGCACGGGTGCGTAACGCGTATGCAATCTACCTGTAACTGGGGAATAGCCTTCCGAAAGGAAGATTAATACCGCATAACATCATGAAGTGGCATCATTTTATGATCAAAACTCCGGTGGTTACAGATGAGCATGCGTGACATTAGCTAGTTGGTGAGGTAACGGCTCACCAAGGCGACGATGTCTAGGGGGTCTGAGAGGATGATCCCCCACACTGGTACTGAGACACGGACCAGACTCCTACGGGAGGCAGCAGTAAGGAATATTGGACAATGGCCGCAAGGCTGATCCAGCCATGCCGCGTGCAGGATGAAGGTGCTCTGCATTGTAAACTGCTTTTGTTCGGGAATAAACCCTTTCACGTGTGAGAGGTTGAATGTACCGAAAGAATAAGGGACGGCTAACTTCGTGCCAGCAGCCGCGGTAATACGAAGGTCCCAAGCGTT
>JBMQEM010000129.1:0-5184 GCA_049363815.1 Bacteroidota bacterium | reverse complement strand
GTTGCACCGATCAGTGTAAACGGATTAATTTTAATTTGAACAGATCTTGCATTCGGACCGGATTCGATCATGATATCGATCTTGTAATCTTCCATTGCCGAATAAAGATATTCTTCCACGACCGGACTCAACCGATGGATCTCATCAATGAATAAAACATCATTTGGTTCGAGATTGGTAAGCAATCCCGCCAGGTCTCCCGGCTTATCAAGAACAGGCCCGGAGGTGGTTCTGATATTTACGCCAAGTTCATTAGCGAGAATATAGGCCAACGTTGTTTTCCCTAATCCTGGAGGTCCATGTAAAAGGACATGATCAAGTGCTTCATCACGTTGTTTTGCTGCCTGCACAAAGATCTGCAGATTCTCCAGAATGGCAGCCTGCCCTGTGAAATCTTCAAAACCTTGCGGACGCAAAACCTTATCAAGTTCCTTTTCGGTCGAACTCAATTGATCGCCGCTTGGGTCTAAATTTGGGTTGATCATATTGAAACAAAAGTAAGGGTTTGAATCTCACAAAATCCAATTGCTGAGGATTATTTTGAACCTCTTAATTCATAGTACAATTCATCCAGTGAGAGACGAAAATCCACCGAAAAGTTAAATCCCGGGAGTTTTCTGGTCTGCTCCTTTGATCGTAAAAGTGCAAACCGATAGCCTGTCGAAACACCGAAGCCAAACCACTTTAAAACATTGTATTGTGCTGTTACTTCCGGCTGATAAAGAATAATAAATTCCGACGGCCCGCTAACTCTTTTTGAAAGATTTCTGCTTATATATTCATAATGTGCTGAACCAAGTGCGAGATTAAATGGCACTACTGAAAATTGCCAGGGGAATTCATGATAGAAAAAATACTCGGCAGACAAATTAAAATAATAAAGTTCCAGCTGACCATTGGTCTGAAAAGAAAAGTCAGCCTCATTTACTGTAATGGTAGTTACGACTCCATTATTTGCCAGTGCAAAATATCCGATACCAAATCTTACTTTTTTATCAAACGTAACTCCGGTCTTAATTCCATCAAAGCTGGCGAAGTCACCATCAATAAATGTATTGTAAGAAGCAAGGTTGAGGAAAAACTTAGGCTTAGACTGCAAACTTTTTTCAATATCTTCAACAAATTGTCCGGCGCAATTGCTTTGCAACAATATCATCAGACAAAAAGGAAGTAGAAAAAATCTGCACTTTAACGGCATCTTGTTTTCCTCAGAATTTCTTTTCTACGGCTTCAATTACAATAATTTTTTTCCCAACCAATTCTTTACCGTCCAGTCCGACCATTGCTTTTTCCGCATCTTCTTTCTTTTTGAAAGTGACGAAACCAAAGCCTTTCGACTCCCATGTGATCTTATCGTAGACAATTTTTGTATCAACGATCTCTCCAAATTGACGGAAAATGGACTCAAGCAAAACTTCGTTCACTGAACCCTCTATGTTTTTAACGAATAATTTCATGGTGTAAATGTAGAAAATATATGTAATCCTATGAAACAAGGCTAACATCAAAAACATCGAATTATTCTACCTATCCTGAACTAAATTCCTAAGGTAAATGAACAATTTTACTCGAGCTTCAAATCCCGAATTGCAAATCCCGAATTACGATTTTTTTACATATCTTCGCCTCACATAAAAAATTTGTGAGCGATTCACTTGTCATAATCCCTACGTATAACGAAAAAGAGAACGTAGAAAAAATGATCCGGAAGGTTTTTTCTCTGGAGAAAGAATTCCATGTTTTAATAATTGACGACGGCTCACCGGATGGTACAGCTACCATCGTTAAAAATCTTATTCCGCAATTCCCGGGTAAATTATTTATTGAAGAACGCAAAGGAAAACTCGGATTAGGAACAGCTTACATCCATGGTTTCAAATGGGCAATTGCGAGAAAGTACGATTACATTTTTGAAATGGACTGCGATTTCTCACATAATCCGGATGACCTCATCAGACTATACAAGGCATGTACTGACGAAGGCGGCGACCTGTCTGTCGGATCACGTTATATCCGGGGAGCAAATGTTGTGAACTGGCCTTTAGGAAGAGTGGTCATGTCATACTATGCTTCAGTATATGTTAGAATTATAACAGGCATCCGGGTGAAAGATACGACAGCCGGATTTGTATGCTATCAGAGAAAAGTTCTGGAAACAATTCCTCTGGATTTGATTCGATTTAAAGGTTATGCATTCCAGATCGAAATGAAGTTTACAGCGATCAAATGTGGATTCAAACTGATAGAAGTTCCTATTGTATTTACCGATCGCACTGAAGGAACAAGTAAGATGAGCAAAGGCATTTTTAAAGAGGCTATACTTGGTGTCATTCAGATGAAATGGCAAAGTCTTTTCAGGAAATATCCTAAATGGAATAAGAAGTGAAAAATTATATTATAAAGAACGCACGCATTGTAAATGAAGGAAAAGTTTTTTCCTCAGATGTTCTTATAAAAAACGGACGAATTGAAAAGATTGCTTCTGAAATTTCTGCACCTAATGCAGAGGTAATCAATGCAGAAAATAACTTCCTTCTACCGGGTATGATCGACGATCAGGTACATTTCCGGGAACCGGGACTTACTCATAAGGCAGATATTTATACTGAATCAAAGGCAGCAGTTGCGGGGGGAATTACTTCTTTCATGGAAATGCCGAATACAGTTCCAAATACACTTACACAAGCTTTGCTGCAGGATAAATATGATCTTGCTTCTACGAAATCGTTGGCGAACTACTCCTTTTTTATGGGCGTTTCCAACGATAACTATGATGAGGTCATGCGTACCAACCCTAAAACAGTTTGCGGTATAAAGATCTTCATGGGTTCATCAACCGGAAATATGCTGGTAGATGCCCCATCAACACTTGAAAGGATCTTCGGAAATTCAGAAATGCTGATCGCAACACATTGTGAAGATGAGAAAACAATTCTGAACAACATGGAAAAAGCACGGAATCAATTCGGGGAAAATGTTCCGATGTGGATGCATCCGCAGATCAGAAGCACCGAAGCCTGTTACCTTTCCTCCTCATATGCCGTTGCTCTTGCAAAATCGAAAGGAAGTCGTTTGCATGTTTTACATATCAGCACTGAAAAAGAACTGGAATTATTTGACAACTCAATTCCATTAAGCAAAAAAAGAATTACTGCAGAAGCTTGTGTTCATCATCTGTTTTTCGATGAAAGTGATTACGATCGCTTAGGCACAAAGATCAAATGGAACCCTGCAGTAAAATCTGAATCTGACAAGATCGCCATTTTGAAAGGAGTACTGGACAACAAGATCGATGTTATTGCAACAGATCATGCTCCACACACACTGGAAGAAAAATCACAGACCTATTTCAAAGCTCCATCAGGTGGGCCATTAGTGCAACATGCATTATTGACCTTGATGGAGCATTACCACGATAAGAAGATCTCAATTGAAAAGATCGCTGAGAAAACTTCGCACGCACTTGCCGAATGCTTCGGTATTCCGGATCGTGGGTACATACGCGAAGGATGTTATGCCGATCTTGTGTTGATCAATCCGGATAAAGAATACAAAGTGACCCCATCAAATATTATATATAAATGCAAATGGAGTCCATTTGAAGATTATACATTCCGCTCATCAATTGAGAAGACATTTGTGAATGGAAACCTTGTATTTAACGACAATGAAGTCGACGAATCCAATAAAGGCTTACGTTTGGCGTTTACAGGATTAAACTGATGAAAAAAATAATTACCTTTTTTATTCTTATCACAGCGCTTAGTGCATGTAGTAAGAAAAAACCGGATGTGCCGGAAGATGTGATTCCAATGAAGGAGCTTCAGGCAATTCTATCTGATATCCACATTGCACAAGCTGCCTCAAGCAATGCAGTTCTTTCCGATTCTTCAATCTATAGCAATAAAGAATATGTAGATTATATACTAAAACAGCATAATATTAAACGTGAAGATTTTTTAAAGAGCATGAAATTTTATACTGAAAACCCGGTTTTGCTTGAGGAAGTTTATGATTCAGTCATTACGCAGTTGAGCAGGATGCAGGCGGAGAGTGAAGCGGGGAAATAAGTGAAAATCGAAAAGTGAAAAGTGAAAAGTGGAAGGTGATTTTTTTTGGAGTTAAGCGTTTATTTTTTGAAGAGAGATGCAGTATGTTCTATTGAACTTTCAATTGAAGTAAACTCAATTCCGGTTTCCTTTTTTATTTTATCATTCAGGTATTTCCAGTTTCTATTTCCATTTCGTGCGGTTTCTTTGGTGATCATTGACTTATCACGCATGATGAAACTACGAATTGCTTCTGCTCGCCATCCCAATTCTGCGAGGAAAGGAGTAACTTTCACTGAAGCTTTTGGTTTATGAAGTGTTTCTGCGATCTTGTCGAACACGAATCGATAGGTAAGATTTTCTCCATTGATCACAAATCGTTTTCCACTCACACCCTTATTCATCAATTCTATTGCGCATTTTGCAACATCACGGTAATCGACAAAACCGGTACTACCTGTTGCATAAAATTTCAATCCCTTGTTGACAGACGAAAACATCTGTGAACTACCACTATTCCAATCGCCCGGACCAATAATTATTGTTGGATTAATGATGAATGCAGAAAGTCCTTCTTCAATTCCACGCCAGACTTCTCTTTCCCCTCCATATTTACTGATAGCATAATTTGAATTTTCGGAAGAAGTTTTCCAGACATTATTTTCATTAACTACTTCGCTTCCGGCAATTCGACCTAGAGCGGCAACTGAACTGACATGACAAAAGCGCTTCACTTTTTTTTCGAGAGCAATATTGACCATGTTGGCAGTTCCTTCGGCATTTACCTTCATCATCAATTCTCTGTCAGAAGGAAGGAAGGAAATTAAAGCCGCAGAGTGATAGACAACATCAACATTTTCAAAAGCATCTTCAAGCGAATAAATATCGTTAACATCGCCTTCAACCCATTCAACGTTATTAAGACGACCAGGGTCAGCAGAAAAAATCCGGTTGACAACATCAAGTTTGCTTGAAGCCCGACGCATTGCTTTTACTCTTTCATTTGCAGAAAGATCAAAAAGTAAACGGGCACCGACAAGACCGGTTGCGCCGGTGATTAGGATCATGGGGCGAAGTTATCTTAATTAGTTCAAGGTTCAAAGTTCAAGGTTCAAAGTTCAAGGTTCAAGGTTCA
>JBMQEM010000128.1:0-5208 GCA_049363815.1 Bacteroidota bacterium | reverse complement strand
CGATCAATGGCGGATCATTCAACCATTGATCTCTGAGTACTTCCGGATCCAGGAAGATGAATTGTATTTGAGCATTCTTCCGACTGCAACACAGTATGCACGGAATGCAATTTTCGCCGGACTAATGCCTTCAGAAATTGAATCGAGATTTCCGAATCTCTGGTTAAATGATGAGGAAGAAGGTGGAAAGAATATGCACGAAGAAGCATTTATGAATGACACCTTAAAACGATTCCGCAAGGAATGGAAATCATCCTATGTCAAGATCACCAATCATAATGATGGAAAAGACCTGGTTGAAAGTATTCCTAACATGATGCAAAATAAGTTCAATGTGATCGTATATAATTTTGTTGATATGCTTTCACATGCCCGGACAGAAATGGAAATGATCCGTGAACTGGCAGACGATGAAGCTGCTTACCGTTCACTTACACTTTCATGGTTTGAACACTCCCCTCTTTTTGAAGCATTGAAAAAAATCTCAGAGAAAAAAGTTAAACTGATCATTACTACAGATCACGGAACAATACGCGTTAAGGAACCATCAAAACTTATTGGTGACAGAAATGTAAATACAAATCTCCGGTACAAGCAGGGAAGGAATATGAACTATGAAAAGAAAGATGTTTTTGAAGTGAAAAATCCGGCTGATGCATTTTTACCTCGCCAGCATTTATCACAAGCCTTTGTATTCATAAAACAAGATAAGTTCTTTGCTTACCCCAATAATTACAACTACTACGTTACCTACTATAAAAACACCTTGCAACATGGAGGAATTTCTTTGGAAGAAATGGTGATTCCGTTCGCAACGATGGTTTCTAAGTAAAATGACGCCGGCAAGTCGTTATTCGATTTGTAAAATGTTCAAAGGTCAATGGTCAATCAGTGTCGTAAACTTATGACTTTTGGCCCTTGACCTTTAACTCTTTCTCTCAATACCTCTCTAGTCAGGCTGTTCTAACGACTTTACTAAATTCCCCAAATTACCCCCTTTTCCACCCTATTTCCTAAATTCATACTGCCTTCATAGGCTTTTTAATATTTTTGGCAGAAATATTGCAATCGACGTATCAATTAAAATAAACTCACGTTCAAAAAAGCATTAATAAAAACCATCCCAAATTATGAAGAAATTAAAATTCCTTGCAGTCAGTGCTCTTGTTTGTTTGACATTTTCGCTGAAATCATCTGCTCAAGACACAGCTGCTGTCAAAAAAGAAAATCCAAATGCTGCTGAAATTGCATTTGAAAGTGAAGTTCATGATTACGGCACAATAAAGCAAGGTGCAGATGGTACTTGTGAATTCAAGTTCAAGAATACCGGAAAAGAACCATTGATCATCTCCAATGCAAAAGGAAGTTGTGGTTGTACAGTACCTACTTATCCGAAAGAACCGATCATGAAAGGTCAAACAGGAATCATCAAAGTTCATTATGATACTAAACGTGTTGGTGCTTTTACAAAAACTGTTACCATTAACTCCAATGCAAAATCAGATACAAAAATCATAACGATCAAAGGTGTTGTAGAAGCTACTCCGGATGGTGGAGATCAGACACTTCCTGTAAAAAGTTCAGGTGGTCCATTAGAAAACGCTAAATAATCCCAACTATGAAAATCAAATCATTATTACTTGCTCTGTTCATTGGACTTACCACTGTAGGTTTTGCTCAGGAGAAAAAGACGCTTGACAATCTTGCTAATGATCCTAATAAAGCAGATTTCAAATTTGAAACTGAAGAACATAATTTCGGAAGCATCGCTCAAGGTGAGTCTGTAACTTATGAATTCAAATTCACTAACGGTGGTAACGAGCCATTGATCATTTCAAAAGCGGAAGGGTCATGTGGATGTACAGTTCCAATCTGGCCTAAAGAACCAATCATGAAAGGTCAGCAAGGTACGATCAAGGTTACCTTTAACTCTGCCGGTAAAATGGGCGTTCAGGACAAAACTGTAACCCTTACATCTAATGCTCAACAGAACCCTATCGTTTTACACATGAAAGGTACTGTTGAAAAAGCTGCAGATCCAACACAAAAATAAACCCAGGAAAACCAATACTAAAATGAAAAAATTACTTTTAACCCTCGCTCTGGCAGGAATTTTTGCAGGAGTTCAGGCACAGGATGGAAAAAACAGTGCTGCTGCTCCTTCGCAGGTTGACAATAAAAATGCAGCTGATTTCAAATTTGAAGTTGAAGAATACAATTTCGGCTCGATCAAGCAAGGTGAAAAAGTTACTTATGACTTTAACTTTACCAATGTTGGAAAAGAACCATTGATCATTACTGCAGCAAATGGTTCTTGCGGATGTACAGTTCCTTCTTATCCGAAAGAACCAATTGGAAAAAGCGGAAAAGGAGTAATACACGTGGAATTCAATTCTGCGGGTAAGATGGGAATGCAGGATAAAACAGTTACCCTGACGTCGAACTCAAAAAGCGGCGCTAAGGTATTGCACCTGAAAGGCAATGTAGAAGCTCCGGCGCCTGCACCTGCTAGCGACTCCCCTGCTCCGGCAAGTAAGTAATCCAAGTCAATAAAATATTGTACTTTTGAAGCCCTCCCGATTAAGGAGGGCTTCTTATTTTTAGTCCACTCAGCTTCAAAAAGAAATACAATGCCTATCACTTCCACAAAAGGCCGCCAAATGCCGCCTTCGCCAATTCGTAAACTGGTTCCGTTTGCAGAAAAAGCTAAAAAAGAAGGAAAGAAAATCTACCACCTCAATATCGGTCAACCGGACATTGAAACTCCGCAGACGATGATCAATGCCATACACAACTTTTCACAGAAAGTGGTTGAGTATAGTCATTCTGCCGGTATTGAATCGTACCGTAAAAAGCTAACCGTTTATTATAAACGATTTGATATTGAACTTGACTATTCAGAGATCATTATTACAACCGGTGGCTCTGAGGCCATTGAAATCGCTATGATGAGCTGTATGGATCCGGGTGATGAAATTCTTATCCCTGAACCATTCTATGCTAACTATAACGGGTTTTCAACTCAGGCTAATGTTAAAGTAGTTCCCATTCGCTCAACAATTGAGACCGGTTTCGCCCTGCCTCCTATTTCTGAATTCGAGAAACTGATCACGCCAAAAACCAAGGCGATCATGATCTGCAATCCGTCGAATCCAACCGGATATCTTTATACGAAAGACGAACTGGAAAAACTCCGTGACCTGGTTAAAAAACATGACCTGTGGTTCTTCTCTGATGAAGTTTACCGAGAGTTTTGTTATGACGGAAAGGAATATACTTCTGTCATGAACCTTTCCGGAATTGAGAACAATGTCGTAATGCTTGATTCAATCAGCAAACGCTACAGTGCCTGCGGGGCCCGGATCGGTGCTCTTGTTAGCAGAAATAAAGAACTCATGGCTACAGCCCTCAAGTTCGCTCAGGCACGGTTAAGTCCACCAACATTCGGACAAGTTGCCGCTGAAGCAGCCATTGATACTCCGGATGAATATTTCACAAAAGTAAAAAGCGAATATGTTAGCAGAAGAGATTTCGTCGTAAAGTCTCTCAATGAAATGGATGGCGTATTTTGCCCTAAACCAAGTGGTGCATTTTATTGCATTGCCCGGCTACCTATCGATAATGCCGACAAATTCTGTCAGTGGCTTCTTGAAGATTTCTCCTATGAAAATGAAACCGTAATGCTTGCTCCTGCAACAGGCTTTTATTCCCGTCCTGACCTTGGAACTGACGAAGTCCGGATTGCTTATGTTCTGAATCTGACTGATCTATCAAAAGCCATGAAATGCCTTTCTGAAGCTCTCAAAGTTTATCCCGGAAAAACCGCAAAGTTGGAAATGGCTTCAGAAAAATGACCTGCATATAAATGAAAAATGGAGGGAGTTTTCTCAAACGAAAGCTTCCTCCACTTTTCACTTTTCACTTTTCACTTTTCACTTTTCACTTTTCACTTTTCACTTTTCGTTCTTCACCTTTCATCTTTTCAAGTGTAGTAAAATCAGGATAAAGAAGATATTTTTTTCTGATCAGTTTAAAAGCATCCAGATCTTTTTTCCAGCTTGCCCTGATCTCTTCCGTTCCTACATTATTTCTGATCTGTTCCTGTAATTCAGAATTACCTGCCAGTTTATTGAAAAAATTATTGAAGAATTTTTCTTTCTCCGGATAATTCTGATACATCTTGATCAGAACCGAAAGATCAAGTCCTGGGTTTATACGTACCATAATTCCTTTTCCGGTAAGATCTATTCCTTTACAAAGAGTGTCTTCAAATGGTGGATTTGAAGCAACTCCTTTTATTTCTTTCGGAATAAAAGTTGTATCCTTCTCTCCTTCTTTACTTTCATAACCCGGATAACCGATCAAACGAAATGGTTTGGATGTACCTCTTCCCAGACTTACGTGAGCACCTTCAAGCAAACAAATACCCGGATAAAGATAAATTGCATCCATATCTGGTAGGTTTGGTGAAGGTGGAATCCGGATAACTGCTTTGGTATTGTGATCATAATTGATCAGTGAGACAACTTTGAGATTACATTTTACCTTTTTGTTCAACCACCCTTCGCCATTGAGCATCATGGCATATTCGCCAATTGTCATACCATATACTACAGGTACAGGTTGCATTCCAACAAAACTCTGAAACTCCTTTTTTAAAACAGGACCATCGACATAAAAGCCGTTTGGATTTGGACGGTCAAGTACGATCAATTGAATATCCAATTCTGCACAAGCTTCCATTACATACTGCAAAGTTGAAATATAAGTGTAAAAACGAACTCCAACATCCTGGATATCGAAGATCACAATTTTTACACCTTCAAGATCCTTTGCAGTTGGTTTAAGGTGCTTGCCATAAAGCGAAATGATCGGGATTCCTGTTTTAGGATCCTTTCCACCGGAAACTTTATCTCCATTACCACTTTCTCCCCGAAAACCATGCTCAGGCGCAAATACGCACTTGATCTTAAAACCTGAATTCTTTAGCGAATCTACCAGATGATCATGACCCAGTATGGCTGTATGATTTGCAACAACAGCTATCTTCTTTCCCTTCAGCAAAGGGAAATACTCTTCTGTACTTTCTGCGCCCGGAACAATCCTGTATCTGTCCTTTGCCTGCGTACTTAATGCAAACAAGGCTAAAAACAGGACTGGTAATATATAACTAACTACTCTCTTCATTTTAGGTTTATTCATTATCAT
>JBMQEM010000127.1:0-5236 GCA_049363815.1 Bacteroidota bacterium | reverse complement strand
CAACTAAATTGAACAATTCATTTGCTCTAAGTGTGGCAGTATTGTAAAGATGGAAAAGCATCAGCATCTGTTTTTTCAAGTTCGGACCATTCTGAGCTGTTTGTCCCGGGAACATTTTCCAACGGTCATATAGCACATCCATATCGAAATCGATCAGTGCAGTATTTGCAAGAATAGATTGTTCCGGTGTGGACTGCGGATTATTGTTGACTGCAAAGCGGCTGTCGCTGCGTGTCCGTAAACGGTCATTGATCTGCATCATATTACCATTGATCAACTGCAATTCCTCTATACGCACATGCAGATCGTCGATGATCTTTTGCAGGTCGTCGACACGTTTCAGCATTTTGCCGTTACGGATCATCAGGTGATTATACTGGTGGTATAACTCTTCGTTTTCATTCGTTAATTCCTTGATCAGCTTTGATTGATTTTCTACCTTCAATTGAAGTTTTTCGATTGTCATTTCCATGGAAGAGTTTTTTCTTTTGAAATTTGCGGCAATTTATCTTATTAATTGATGATAGAAAAAGAAATACTGAGGAGTTAGAAACATGGATTGTTAATATGTCTGTAAAAAGCTGGTGAACAAGGCAATATCAATCTGAGCAACTTAGAAAAAACTGTATATCTGCGCAAAATCTGCGGGATCTGCGAGAAATAATTATGGTGATTTTTCTCCCGCAGATCTCGCAGATCCCGCAGATTTTGCGCAGATTTTTTTTGAACTAAAGACCCAAATTTTTCGTATTCCTGAATTGTCGTTTTAACCAAAACCCCAAGAATATTAACCCTTTCAAGCCGTTTTAAATGTTAAATTTGCTACTGGAAGGCCCTCAACTATGAAAGACAATTATCAGATCCTCATCGATCGGCTGGATGCTTTTATCCGGAAATATTATAAGAACCAACTGGTGCGTGGTGGTATTTACGCATTTACGCTGTCATTGGCATTTTACCTTTTAGTGGTTTCACTTGAATATTTCGGAAACTTCAATACCGGTGCGCGAACATTTTTATTCTATTCATTTATACTCGGAATTGCATTTATACTTGGCCGGTTTGTTGTTATTCCTTTGATGCACTTGTATCGGTTAGGAAAAATTATTTCTCACGAACAAGCTGCTGAAATTATCGGTAAACACTTTTCAAAAGTTCAGGACAAACTATTGAATGTTCTTCAACTTAAAAAGCAGGCAGACGAAAACACTTCTACTCATCCTGAATTATTACTTGCCGGAATCAATCAGAAAATTGAAGAACTAAAACCGGTTCCTTTTATTACTGCAATCAACATTTCTGAGAACCGCCGGTATCTTCGATTTGCTGTAATTCCTTTATTCGCACTTATCGTTTTGCTTTTTGCTGCACCTTCACTTGTTAAGGATAGCACAAAACGCTTGATCGAACATCAGACTTATTTTGAAAAACCTGCGCCGTTCACATTTGAAGTTACAAATAAATCCTTGCGTGCATTGCAACAACAGGATTTTCAGATCGACATTCGCATCAATGGAAATGAAATTCCTGCTGAAGCTTTTATTGAGATCGACGGAAATCAGTTCAAACTTGAAAAAGAAAACCTGACTACTTTCCACTATCTGTTCAAAAATCTTCAGCGTACACAATCATTTAAATTATTTGCCGATGGTTTTTATTCACAGGAATATACCATTGAAGCATTACCGAATCCGCTCCTGATGAGTTTTAATATCGGACTAGAATATCCTGTTTACCTGAATAAGCAGAACGAGACTATTCAGAATACAGGAGATCTTGTTATTCCGGCAGGCACAAAAGTGAAATGGAATTTCAACACTAAGAATACAGAACAACTGAATCTTGTGTTTCATGATTCTACAATTACACTGAAACCAAATACTGAAAATCAATTTCTCTTCTCACGGCGTTTTACTAAAAACGATTCGTATGTAATTACTACCAGCAATCATTTCATCAATAGCAAAGATTCTATTCACTATACAATCTCTGTTGTGCCTGATGTTTATCCGTCAATCTCGATCGAACAAAGCCGCGATTCATTATCAGGCAAACGAACTTTCTTCCGTGGAATGATCAAGGACGATTATGGATTTTCAAAACTGACTTTTAATTACCGTTTTCTCAAATCGAACGACAGCCTTCAATCCAATCAGGGAAAGCAATTTTCTGATGTAATTCCTGTGAGTAAGTCAGTTACTACCGACCAGTTTTTCTACTCATGGGATCTTTCATCGGTAAATATAGTTGCCGGTGATGAGGTGGAGTACTACTTCGAGATCTCAGATAATGACGGCATTTCCGGTCCGAAATCCACTCGTTCTCAGTCACAGATATTCAAAGCACCTTCCTTAAAAGAAATTGCTGAGAATACGGAAAAGAACAATGAATCAATCAAAGACGATTTAAAAGAATCAATTGCAAAAGCTAAACAGATCCAGAAAGACCTGAATGATCTTGGAAAAAAACTGCTTGATAAAAAAGAACTTTCATTTGAAGAAAAGAAAAAAGCAGAAGAGCTTTTGAACCGTCAGAAAGAACTGGAGAAAAAACTCGACGAGATCAGGAAAAAGAATGAAGACAAGAATCGTCAGGAAGAAGAATATAAGAGAGTGAATGAAGATATTGCTCAAAAGCAGGAACAGTTGCAATCTATTCTTGACAAATTGAAATCGCCAGAATTACAAAAGTTACTGGAACAACTGCAGCAATTAATGCAGAATGTAAATAAGGATCAGTTGCAGGAACAATTGAGTCAGATGAAACTTGACAATAAAGACCTGCAAAAAGAATTGGAGCGTTCGATCGAACTGTTCAAGCAAATGGAATTCGAGCAAAAGCTTCAGGACAACATCGACAAACTGAATGAACTTGCAAAGAAACAGGATGAGTTAGCGAAAAATACAGAAGAGCAGAAAGACAAAGATTCCAAGAATGATAAAGAAGGTAAAGACGGGAATGAATCCAAACAAGAAAAAGATCTGAAAGAACAGCAGGATAAATTGAACAAAGACTTCGAAGATTTCCGAAAGGATATGGATGAACTAGCGAAGAAGAATGAAGATCTGGAAGAGAAAAAAGATCTGGAAAATACTGATCAGCAAGAACAGGAAATTCAGAAAGACATGGAAGAAAGTTCTGAGCAGTTAGATCAGAAGAAAAGCAATAAGGCCTCCAAATCACAGAAGAACGCCTCTCAAAAGATGCAGCAGCTCGCTCAAAAAATGAGTAAGATGCAGCAGGAAATGGAAGAAGAAGAAAATGAGGAAGACATGGATGCTTTACGTGCATTGCTTGAAAATCTGCTTCGTTTATCTTTCAATCAGGAACAGTTGATGCAACAATTGAAGTCGATCGACATCAATAATCCGCAGTACCTGAAACTTAGTCAGCAGCAGCAAAAACTTAAAGACGATGCCAAATCGATTGAAGATTCACTTTTTGCATTGAGTAAGAGGGTAATTGAAATTGCACCGAAAGTGAATCAGGAAATTTCTGCAATCAACCAGAATATGGATGAATCACTGGATAATCTTGAAGCACGAATGGTTCCACAGGCAAGAAGTCGTCAGCAGTTTGTAATGACCTCCGTAAACAACCTGACCTTATTATTGAGCGAAGCACTTCAGCAAATGATGCAGCAGCAAGCGCAATCTCAGTCCTCTTCAAGTTGCAAAAAACCGGGTAAAAAGAAGTCATCTTCCATGGCAGAGCTCCGAAAAATGCAGGAAGAGCTGAATAAGAATATGCAGAAAATGAAAGCCGGTATGAAGCCCGGACAGCAGCCTAAACCCGGCAAATCAGGCAAGGATGGACAACAGATGAGCCAGGAGCTGGCGAAAATGGCAGCTCAGCAGGAATTCATTAGAAATGAACTGAATAAGTTGAACCAAAGCGAAAATAAGGACGGTACAAAGAAGCTTGGTAATCTGGAAGACATCGCCAATCAGATGGAAGAAACAGTAAAAGATATTGTGAACCGGATGATCAGCGAACAAACCCTAAAACGTCAGCAGGAAATCACGACCCGTTTACTGGAAAGTGAAAAGGCGGAACGCGAGCGGGAACAGGATGAACAGCGGAAATCAGAGGATGCAAAAAATGCTTTCTATCGTAACCCTTCCGAATTTGAGGAGTATAAGAGAATGAAGCAAAAAGAGATGGAATTGCTAAAAACAGTACCGCCTGCTTTGAATTCATATTACAAACAAAAGGTAAACGATTATTTCCAATCCATTGATAAATAATTCATTAATGCAACTTACAGGCGAAAGTCAGACACTGGAACTGGCGTCCACTCCCGATAGTATTTCGGTTGTTGAACGTATGATTGATGATATCCGCAACAAGTATAACGTGAGTGAGGACATGTTCGGAAATATGTTGGTTGCTATCACAGAAGCAGTAACCAATGCAATTTATCATGGCAATAAATCTGACGGAACAAAAAAAGTTACCATCAGTTGTACTCATTCACCCGGCTCAATTGTTTTCACAATTGCCGATGAAGGAAAAGGTTTTGATTACTATAATCTTCCAGACCCTACAGCTCCTGAAAATCTGGAGAAAGAATGTGGTCGTGGTATTTTCTTAATGAAGCATCTTACAGATCAATTGATCTTCTCAGAAGACGGCCGTGTCGTTGAAATGAGTTTCAAGATATCTTAGTAAAATAGTTAGAGTTTGGTTAGACAAAAAAGGAGCTGGGAGAGCTCCTTTTTTTTTGTGCGTTTTTTTTGCAAACATACTTCTGCATGCTATTGAGTTGAGGACTGAACTTTTTGAAAGTTCGAAGCAGGGCTGAGTGTAGCTGTCAGAAGTCCGGGGGTATGGTTTTTCTAGTACGTACAAATTACAAAGTGATTTATGTAATTCTAATTCCGGAAAGAAATTATTAACCAGCGAGATGAAGAAAAGTGTTATTAAAAATAGCATCATTATAAAGCATCCTTAGAAACCAAAAAGGTCCCATTCGGGTAACGATTCATTTTAAAAAAATGGCTGGTTGAAAATGGCTGCCTCCTTTAGAAATCAAAAAGATCCCCTTCGGGGTTTCTAAGAGAGGTCGTTGCATAAAAGCCATCTTACATCAAAATCGAAGATCATATTTCTACCCCCATTTTCTTTCATTATCTTCCCCCCATGAAACCCGCCCCCATCACCTTCTTCAAACAAGAAATTTCTTTCCGTCTCAACAAAAAAGATCAACTCACAAAATGGATCACCTCCGCTGCGA
>JBMQEM010000126.1:0-5239 GCA_049363815.1 Bacteroidota bacterium | reverse complement strand
TGATTCACCCTTTGGTTAAGATAAGCATGATCAAAATCGTTTCATATCATTTTTTAAAGTCCTCGCCGTGACTAAAAAGCCTGATTTTCAAGGCTTCCGAAGGGAATGTTGCTTCTTTTTCAGAGGATTCAAATTCAAATGTTAGTTTTGCAGGTAGAACACCATACGAAATGAACAAAGTTGTAACCCTCGGTCAGTTTATCATTGAAAGACAAGCTGATTTTCCATATGCAAAAGGTGAGTTGTCGCGCTTACTGCGTGATATCGGTATTGCCGCCAAGATCGTAAACCGTGAAGTGAATAAAGCCGGATTGGCTGATATTTTAGGTGAATACGGAACTATAAATGTTCAGGGCGAGTCAGTGAAAAAGCTGGATGTCTTTGCAAACGAACAATTCATCGCTGCATTAAGTGCAGGCGGAGAAACCTGTGCAGTTGCCTCTGAAGAAAACGAAGGACTTGTACAAGTTGATAGTGCAGTAAGTAAAAATGCAAAATATGTTGTTTGTATCGATCCGTTGGATGGTTCATCAAACATCGATGTAAATGTTGCTATAGGAACTATCTTTTCGATCTATCGCCGGACTTCTTTCTCCGGTATTGTTGAAGAGAAAGATTATCTGCAACGGGGCGTTGACCAGATCGCTGCCGGTTATGTAATCTATGGTTCATCTACTATGCTTGTTTACACAACAGGCAAAGGTGTAAATGGATTTACCCTTGATCCTAGTATCGGTGAGTTCTGTTTATCTCATCCGGATATGGTATGTCCAAGAGCCGGAATCATTTACTCCATCAATGAAGGAAATTATGTACACTTTCCCGATGGCGTAAAACAATACATTAAATATTGTCAGGTTGAAGATGCAAAAACGAGTCGTCCGTACTCTTCTCGTTATATCGGTTCACTTGTTGCTGACTTTCACAGGAATCTTTTAAAAGGCGGGATCTTTATTTATCCTTCGACATTAAAATCCCCGAAAGGAAAATTGCGTTTGTTATATGAATGTAATCCCCTTGCTTTTATCATAGAACAAGCCGGTGGAAAAGCCTCAAATGGCTTCAAGAGAATTGTAGAATTACAACCAACCTCATTACATCAGCGTACTCCTTTATTTATTGGCTCTGCCGACATGGTTACTATGGCAGAGGAATATATGGCGAAGTTTTCACAGGTGGAGGCGAAGTAGTTTCGATGCTGCCGACACTATAAATGTTATAAGGTCAAAGGTCAAGGGTCAAAGGTCAGACGTAAAGTCATAACCTTTGACCCTTGACCTTTGACCCAATTAACCACTCGGAAATTTCCTTACCTTCGCCTACCTATGGACCGTAACCAATTGCTGGGATATTATACATCCCGGCCTCTCGTCGTTTCTATTGCTGCGAAAATTCAGGAACCTGTTGCTAATCATTTGCAAATTGGAGGACTGGCGGGATCTGCGGATGCGGTTGTTCTTGCTGCTGTCACTTCATTGACCAATAACTCTCATCTGGTGGTACTTAACGACAGGGAAGAGGCGGCATATTTTCTGAATAACATTGAAAACCTATTGGCAAATAATCAGCCTTTGTTTTTTCCCTCATCCTACAAACGGACTTTTCAGCTTGATGATTCTGACAATGCAAGCATTTTATCCAGAGCAGAAGTATTAAGCAGGCTGAATAAATCAGCATCAGTAATTGTTGTAACCTATCCTGAAGCCATTGCAGAAAGAGTGGTAACCAGAAAAAACCTGGAACAGAATTCTATCACACTTCGTGTCGGAGAAAAATTGTCTACCGATTTCCTGACAGAATTTTTACTGCATCATGAATTTGAAAGCGTGGACTTTGTTGCACAGGCAGGAGAGTTTTCTGTACGCGGGGGTATAATCGATATCTTTTCTTTTGCAAATGAACTCCCTTACCGGATCGAGTTTTTCGGAGATGATGTGGAAAGTATCCGGACCTTTGATCCGACGACTCAGCTTTCAGTTCAGCAAATGAATCATGTGAATATTATTCCCAATGTTCAGACAAAATTGCTGGAAGACAGTCGCATGTCATTCTTTGATTTTCTTCCATCAAACACAACTGTCTGGACAAAAGACCTGAATTCAGTTCTGGCTTATATTGAGTTACATCAGAATAAAGTAAAAGCCACGATAGATGAAACAAAAAGTTATTCTTCTGATAAGATCAATGAGGTTTTCGATTCCGCAGAAATTATAGCAAAAAAAATAGTTGATAAATCGACAGTTGAATTCGGTAACAGACAACATTTTAAAAATGCTGAATTATTTAAATTCTCATTTTCTCCGCAACCTTCATTCAATAAAAATTTTGATCTCCTTATCAGAAACCTGCAGGCTAATCATGCGCAGAAGATAAAGAATATACTTTTCGCTGATTCTTCAAAGCAGGTGGAGAGACTCTATGCGATCTTTGAAGATCTTGAAAAGAAAAATAAACTTGATAACAAGGTTGAGTTTACGACATTGTTATTGTCGCTTCATGAAGGATTTGTCGATCATGACCTGAAACTTGCATGCTATACGGATCATCAGATCTTCGACAGGTATCACCGGTTCAGGCTTAAAAAGAATTACAGCAGGAATGAGGCGATCACCCTGAAGGAAATCTACTCTTTAAAACCCGGTGATTACGTAACTCACATTGACCATGGCGTCGGTCGGTTTGCAGGATTGGAAATGATCAAAGCAAATGATAAACCACAGGAAGCTGTTCGCCTCATCTATAAGGACAATGATATACTTTATGTGAGCATTCACTCGTTACATCGCATTGCAAAATATACCGGAAAAGAAGGGACAACACCGTCATTACACAAATTAGGTTCGACTACGTGGGCGACACTTAAACAGAAGACTAAAAAGAAAGTCAAAGACATAGCTAAAGACCTGATCGCACTCTATGCGAAAAGAAAAGCTACGAAAGGATTTGCTTTTAACCCTGATACCTATCTGCAGAATGAGTTGGAAGCCAGTTTTATCTATGAAGATACTCCCGATCAGGTGAAGTCTACAGTCGACGTTAAAAAGGATATGGAACGTGAATATCCGATGGACAGACTTATTTGTGGAGATGTCGGATTTGGAAAGACAGAAATTGCAGTTCGGGCAGCATTCAAAGCTGTGACAGATGGAAAGCAAGTTGCAGTACTTGTTCCAACAACTATTCTTGCATTGCAACATTTCAATACGTTCAGTGAGCGATTAAAAGATTTTCCATGTACGGTCGACTATATCAATCGTTTTAAATCAGCGGCCAAGCAAAAGGAAACGCTTGCTGAAATGGAAAAAGGCAAAATCGATATCATAATCGGTACGCACAGATTACTTGGCAAAGATGTGAAATTCCATGATCTAGGCCTGATGGTTATCGATGAAGAACAGAAATTCGGAGTGGCTGCAAAGGAAAAGTTGAAAGCGATCCGGGTGAATGTTGATACTCTGACATTGACTGCAACACCTATTCCCAGAACCCTTCAATTCTCATTGATGGGTGCACGTGATCTGAGTATCATCAATACCCCGCCTCCAAATCGTCAGCCCGTGACAACTGAACTACATGTCTTTGATCATAAAGTCATCAAGGAGGCTATAGAATATGAATTGTCGCGCGATGGACAAGTGTTTTTTATTCATAACCGTGTTTCAGATATTCATGATGTGGCAGGAATGATTCAGAAGCTTGTTCCTAAAGCAAGGATTGGAGTTGGTCACGGTCAAATGGATGGAGAGAAACTTGAAGGAACAATCCTTGAATTCATCGAACATGAGTTTGATATTCTTGTTGCAACAACAATTATTGAATCGGGCCTTGATATTCCAAATGCAAATACGATCATCATAAATCAAGCGCAAAATTTTGGTCTGAGCGATCTGCATCAGATGCGTGGAAGAGTCGGTCGTTCAAACCGAAAAGCATTTTGTTTGTTACTTGCACCACCAATGTCTTCGTTGACAAATGAAGCTAAGCAAAGATTAAGAGCGATTGAAGAATTTTCTGATCTCGGATCAGGATTTAATGTTGCCATGCGTGATCTGGATATCCGGGGTGCGGGGAATTTACTTGGTGGTGAGCAAAGTGGATTTATTTCTGAGATCGGTTTTGAAATGTATCATAAGATCCTTGATGAAGCTGTTCAGGAATTAAAAGATACTGACTTTGCCGGAGTGTTTGAAACAGATACCACCGCTGAAAGAAAATTTGTTGCCGATTGTCAGATCGATACGGATATGGAAATTCTGTTGCCTGCAAATTATGTGAACAGTGTTACTGAACGACTGATCTTATATAAAGAACTAGACAGCATTTCGACAGAAGATAAACTGGATGAGTTTGCACTAAAACTGAAAGACAGGTTTGGTCCAATACCAAAACAAGCCGAAGAACTTTTAGCAACGATTCGATTGAGGTGGCTGGCTGAAAAATATGGGTTTGAAAAAGTTGTTTTGAAGAACATGAGGTTTATCGGATATTTTATCAGTAATCAGGTTTCACCATTCTATCAGTCAGAAGTTTTTAACCAGGTACTGAAGTATGTGCAGAAGCATTCACATAAAGTAAAACTCCGTGAAGAGAAATCGAAACTTTCCCTCACCGTAAGAAACATTGATACAGTTGATGAAGCAATTGCCTTTTTGAAAACACTCTCAGAATAAAATAAACGCTATGAAACTATTTTCCTTTCGCCTCACTCCCGGCACCGATCTCAAACATGAACTTGAAGCTTTTGCTGCAAAAGAAAAGCTGGATGCAGCATTTGTAATTACCTGTGTCGGTAGTCTGACAGTTGCTGCAATTCGTTTTGCAGGCAAGTCGGAGACGTCTTCAGTTGCCGGTCCATTGGAAATCACTTCACTCACAGGAACGTTCTCCATTCAGGGATCGCATTTTCATATTACAGTAACAGACGAAAACGGTAAAGCAACCGGTGGGCATTTAAAGGAGGGAAGTATTGTCCGGACGACAGCGGAACTTGTGATTGGAACTCATGATGAAGTTGTATATACTCGTGAGAAAGATCCGGCTAGTGGATATATGGAGTTGAAGGTGGTTGAAAAATGATGTGTTTCTGTTATTCAAAGGTGTTACAAGTATTTTTTTAAACACAAAGAACACTGAGAACACAAAAGAGCACGGAATAATTCCATGCTCTTTTGTGTTCTCAGTGTTTATTTTTTTAATTATTAAGAGTAATCCGTATCTCCCCTTCTGCTAATTCAAAAAT
>JBMQEM010000125.1:0-20651 GCA_049363815.1 Bacteroidota bacterium | reverse complement strand
ATTAATCTATTAATCTATTAATCTATTAATCTATTAATCTATTAATCTATTAATCCTATAATCCTATAATCCTTTAATCCTAGTCTAGCGAGCTGCCATAAAATCGTAAACTTTCTTACTGATCGAATTCAGGACAGTTTTTAATTTCTGTTGATCAGTACCTCTTGTCATGACTGTGATCAGATATGGTTTGTTAGAAGAAAAAACGATAGCTGTCTCGTGCAATTGCTGTTCAATAGGATTGAATTTCTCACCAAATTTATGTGCAACTGAAATTGTCTCTGGGAGTAATTTTATTAATCCATCACTGAACTTAGATTTTGTAAGTAAATTCATTGCATATTCTGAATTTGCAGATTCAAGATAGGATGAGTTGAAAATGACCCTTAAAAACCTGCTGCATTCCATTGCCGTAATCGGATAATCAACCTGATCTTTTGTAGGAACTGCCAGATTCAGGGACCGGCAAAGATCAAAGTAAGTATTGGCATTCATAGTCTGACTCAGTAACATAGTCGCATCGTTATCTGAATCAATGATCATTGCCTCCATTAATTCCTTTATAGTATAATATCTTCCGGAAGTTAGATGACCTGAAACGATAGACTGCACCGGCATTTGACTATAAGTTGCCTTAAACTGGATTTTCTGATTGAGCAGATCAGGATTATGTTCTGAGTCTTTCAGGTAAGTAATTAATGTTGCAATTTTCATCATGCTGCCCGGACTGAATGTCTCAGTAGGATTAATTGAAAACCATTTCCCCTGATCAAATTCACGAACGTACACAGATGCAGATTTAAGAGCCCCGGTGGATTTCTCTGAATTTAAATATTCATTCAGATTGGTTTTGAGCACACTGAAAATTTCATCTTCACAATTCCGGTCACCAAGAATCAATGGCCGGATAAACTTATATTTAGTGTTTCTGATTATCTGGAAATCACAGGAATTTTTCGCTTCAATTTTCTCATAAACTCTGACAGGATTGAATTTCTGATAGAGTATTATACCACCTGCTATAAATATTATTAAAAATAAAAAATAGGCAGGAACACTTTTAGTAAGTAATTTCATGACGTTAATTAGGGACCACTAAATTATCTATTTTTCGATGAGCTTCTTAATAAGTGCAGGTAAATTTCATTTAAAATTAATGTATTTAATCGATTGAATACCAATTGTATATATATCGAGGTGCTTTTGCCAATCCCATTTGGCGGACTTTTCACCTATAAAGTACCTCTGGAAATGGCCACAGGCATAGCTTCCGGCAAGCGAGTGATCGTACCATTCGGTAAACAAAAAGTTTATTCCGCACTGATCAAGAATATCATTCATGAACATTCTTCGCCCGATAGTCTGAAGGAGATCCATTCAGTACTCGATGATGCTCCTTTGGTAAATGAATTCCAATTCAAACTTTGGGAGTGGATGTCGGAATATTATATGTGTTCTCAGGGTGAGGTAATGAACAGTGCACTTCCTTCTGCATTAAAACTGGCAAGTGAAACCAAGGTTATCCTTTCACCGGATGCAGATCTGGAAAGCGAAGATCTGAATTCTAATGAAGAGTTACTGATCGCTGCTTTATCCAAGAGTCATGAATTAACGATCAGTGAGATCGCAGGACTCCTGAAAAGATCAAGTGTACATCAGATCCTCAAGAAAGCTGTAGAGAAGAAACTGATCATTATCAGTGAAGAGATCAATGCACGTTACAAGCCTAAACTTGAATCCCGGTTACGACTGGCAGAAATGTACAAGAGTGAATCGGAAATGGAAAATCTTTTCTTGCAATTGGAGGAAGACCAACGCAAGAAAAGGCAGCAGGAGGCGTTAATGATATTTCTTAAATATCTTTACGAAGAACCCAACCGTGATTCAGTTAAAAAGAACCTTGTAACATCGCATCCTGATATTTCAAAAAGTTCATTACAAACTTTGATCACTAATGGAATCCTTACTGAATTTCATGTGCAGGTGGACAGGATTCCTGATGCTTCCGATGATGTTGTTCCGCCATCACCACTCTCAGGTATTCAGCTCACTGCTTTGGAAGAAATAAGAACTTCCTTCGAAAAACATGATGTTACTTTATTGCATGGAGTCACTTCAAGCGGGAAGACAGAACTATATATTCATCTTATAGAAGAAGCTGTTAAGGAAGGAAAACAAGTCTTATATCTTTTACCTGAAATTGCATTGACCACTCAGATAATTACACGTCTGCAAAAGCATTTTGGAAAAAGCGTTGGAGTTTATCATAGCAGATATACAGGAAATGAAAGGGTAGAAGTGTGGAATCATGTTTTGAATTTCCGGTCGGATGTAAACGGAAAACAATCGCAGATCATTCTTGGTGCAAGATCGTCGTTGTTTCTTCCATATTCAAATCTTGGATTGATCATCGTTGATGAAGAGCACGACTCCAGTTACAAACAAAATGATCCTGCACCGAGATATAATGGAAGAGATACAGCCATGGTACTTGCAAAGATCCATGGTGCAAAAACTGTTCTTGGGTCTGCGACCCCTGCTCTGGAAAGTTTTTATAACGCCGAACATGACCGGTACGGGAAGGTCGAATTGAAAGAACGACATGGCGGAGTGGAAATGCCTGCAATCGTAGTCGCTGATATGGCAGAAGCGAAAAGGAAGAAGCTGATGAAATCCATCTTTACGCCGGTGTTGATCGATTCAATCCGTGAAGCCCTTCACAATAAAGAGCAGGTCATTTTATTTCAGAACCGCCGTGGATTCTCTCCTTTTATAGAATGCCGTCAATGCAACTGGATCCCTCATTGCAAGAACTGTTCTGTAACGCTAACGTATCACAAAAACAGCAAAGCACTCAAATGTCATTACTGTGGTTATCTGGAAAACCTGCCTGCATTCTGCCCGAATTGTTCTGATTATCATCTGGAAGAAAAGGGTTTTGGGACTGAAAAAATTGAAGAAGAGATTGCACTCCTTTTTCCGCTGGCAAGAATTGCACGAATGGATCTGGATGCAACACGTACACGTTCTTCTTTTCTGAAGATCATTACTGAATTTGAAGACCGGCAGATCGATATTCTTGTTGGAACGCAAATGGTGACCAAAGGCCTTGACTTTGATAATGTGAGTACGGTTGGAATCATCAATGCAGATCAGCTTCTGAATTTTCCAGACTTCCGTGCTTTTGAAAGAAGTTTTCAGTTGATGCTTCAGGTTAGTGGCCGTTCCGGTAGAAAGTTAAAACGCGGAAAGGTCATCATTCAAACTTCACAGCCTAATCACTGGGTGATCACGGAAGTTGTCCGGAATAATTACAAAGGATTTTATGTCCGTGATCTGCACGAACGGGAAAAGTTTGGTTATCCTCCTCACAGCAGATTAATAGAAATAAACATGCGTCATAAGGAACTTGAATTGATCCAGGACGCAAGTAATCATTTTGGAGTATTGTTAAGAGAAAGTCTGGGTAGCCGTCTGACAGGTCCACATCTTCCTTTGGTTTCGCGAATCAGAAACCAGTATTACAGAAACTTTTTAATTAAAGTTGAACGTGGAGTGAGTGTAGTAGAGATCAAAAAAATGATCCGGGTTGCTATGACAAGATTTTACTCCGATAAAACCTATCATGGAGTACAGATCATTCCTGACGTTGATCCGCAATAATTATTATGAAGAGGTTAAAAATGAATAAGGGGTTTAAAGTAATGTGAAGCACACTTTAAACCCCTTATTCGTTTTAATCCTTTTTATCCAGATAACTACTAGCTGAATTTACTTTCGTATCAACTCAAGGTAACCATGAAGTTGTCCGGACCGGGTATCCATGATCCAATAGTAAACACCTTCAGAAGCTTCAGTTCCACCTTCCGTTCTGCCGTCCCATTTGAATCCCGGGTTATTAGATTCATACATTTTTTTACCCCATCGGTTAAAGATGACAATTCTGAATTGCTCGTAATAACACAATGATTTCATTTCATAAAAATCATTTACATTATCACCATTCGGAGTGAAGACGTTTGGAATACTATCCAGATCATCCAGACAAGGGCAGTAGTCGATCAATACTGAATCAAATGCTGCGCAACCTTGTAAACCATATCCAACGGCAACCGTAAAATATTGACTGAAGCCGGAAGTTGTCAGATTGAAACCTTCAGCACCTGGAAGATCAGTTCCATCAGAAACGAATGATGAAGGATTCCATGAGTAAGTGTAAGGACCAAAGGACTGATCATCAACATAAACCTGAACAGAAGATTCGCCACCATCGGAAATACAGATCAATGAAGAATCAATATCTGCAGTAATATCTGATGTTACGGTAATTGTTCCTGCTGTTGCGGCAGGGATATAGCAGAAACTATTTGTAAGCTGGAAACCAAGATAGAATTGAGGAGTATATGTTCCTTCACCATAATAGGTGTGGCTTATATTTAATTGTGATGAACCATTAATAACATTTCCATCTGTAAAATCCCAGGCAAATGTTGATGATCCAGAAGCTACTCCGGTAAAATCAACAGTCAAAGGCGAACAACCGGAATTCGGTGTAAAGCTAAATGACCCGGTCGGGCCTGCAACGACTACTGCTGCTGCTTGAGTAACAGTATCAGAACAACCCAAACTATTTGTGAGTATCAAAGTGGCATCATAACTTCCCGGCGCTACATCATAAGCATGAAAATAATCCGGCAACAACCAAGCAGAATTACTGGTTACAGTTAGATCCCAATTATAATTTACAGCATACAAACTTGAATCTACATGGAAATTTGCATACACCAGAGCTTTTTTAATTCCGTTTGCATCAGTTACACAAGTATCTCTGGTTGAAACTGTAAAATCTGCAGGGGTAGTATAAACGTAAATATTTTTTGTTACTGAATCTCTACAACCATTGGCATCAACTAAAAGGAGATAAACAGAATAAAGTCCATTCCCCGAATAACTATGTGTTGCATTATTGTTTCCTGAAACTGAAACAGGAGCTGAGCCATCACCAAAATCCCATGTAAAATTGGTTGGAGAAGCTGCAGCACCAAAACCGGCAGTGAAAATTTCATTTACATTTCTACAACCTAAAGTATCAGTTGTAATGGAAGCAGACGGCCTGGATGGATTAATATAACTCGGTGAAATGTGAGTGGATGTACATCCGTTCACATCAGTGACTGTTAATGAAATTGTATATAGACCCGGATTTGTATATGAGTGATTAACAACTCCGGTTAAACTTGTAGTATCCGGAAGTCCACCGCCATAGTTCCATACCCACTGAGTAATTGCACCACCTTCGGTAAGTGAAGTATCAGTAAAGGTCACATTAATAGGAGCGCAGCCGCCAAGAGGGTTAGCACTGAATCCTGCTGTAGGTCCTAGTATATGAACTTGTTCAGTTTCCGTAACGATACAACCATTGATATCTGTTACGCTTAAAGTTACAGTATAGAATCCCGGACGCTGATACAAGTGAAGTGTATCAGCAAAAATTGAAGTGTCAAGAACACCGGCAATCCCTTCCCCGAATGTCCATTGTAATGTTGATACATCTGCAGAACCTGCCGATGAAAACTGAATAGAATTTCCTGAACAAACTGTAGTATCATTTGCAGTAATGACAGCAGAAGGAACTCTGATCTGAACCGGCAAGATTGTGTCAACTACGCATCCACTGACTGTACTTGTGGCTGTTAACGTTACATTGTAATCACCGGAACCTGCATATGTATGTGTTGGGCTGGTAGTTGTTTCTGTTGGTGACCCGTCGCCAAAATTCCATGTGTAACTTGTTGCGCCACCACTCAGATTTGTGAAAGGTACTGTAAGCGGAGCTGAACAATCAATAATGAATGAGAAAACAGGAATAGGACCATTTACAATGATAAGATCAGAAATCGTTGTGTCATCCGGACATCCATTGTAGTAGGCAATTAAGGTTACATCAAAAGGGTCACTGCTGGTTGAAGTATCATTTTTGTATTCCCAGTTCGGATTCTGTGAAGTTGAACCACCGCCATCACCAAATGACCATGACCAACCGGTTACAGGTTGTGGTGTAAGATCAGTAAATTGAACACTTTCCTGAAAGCATATGGTAAGCGGAGATGCAGAGAAATTTGCAATTGGTTCTGTTCCCACACGAATGAAACCGGGTTTAGTAACTGTTGCAGTACAACCATCGCTTGTTGTAATTGTCAATGTTACATCAAAGATCCCGACCGTATTAAATTGATGAGAAATACTTCCTGCTGTTCCAACAATATTTCCTGTACCATCTCCAAAATTCCAGATGTAACTTGTAATATTTGGATTTGCAGGTGAAGTTACTTGCGGTTGAAAGTTGAATGTTGATCCAACACAACCACTATCAGGCTGAGTGAAATTTACAGTCGGTGCAATCACCTGAATCATTTGAATACGATTGATTGAATCCGTACAACCGTAAATATCTACGACCACTAACTTGACATCATAGATACCAAATGAGTTATAAGTATGAGTTGGATTTTGAAGTGTAGAAGTATTAGATGCGCCGCTGGCAGGATCTCCAAAGGTCCAGTTCCAGGTTGCAATATTTGAAACAGTATCGGTGAAGGAAGCTGTAAAAGGAATTTCACAGGAATTAAAATCAGCTACTGTAAAATTTGTCAGTGGATTCGGACGCACAAGTACAGTCATAGTCTGTGAGCTTGTACAACCACCGTTTGAAATTGTCAATGTTACTGTGTAAGTCCCGGCAGTTGTATAAAAATGTGCAGGATTCGGAAGAGTTGATGTGTTATTGATCCCGCTGGCAGGATCTCCAAAATTCCATAGAAGCGTTGCTGTCAAAGGAACAGATGTGTTCGTAAAATTAACAGATGTAAACCGGCAAATAGTAGAATCATCAGCGGTAAAAGATGCTACTGTCGGATTGATGCTCACTACCATTGAGTCAACTGACAAACATCCGGGTACACCGGCTTCCAATACAACTGTGTAGTCTCCGGCAGTTGTATAAATGTGCGATGGAGAGTTTGCTGTAGAAGTATTGTCAACACCACTTGCAGGATCTCCGAAATCCCAGTTAAAAAGATTTGTTCCGGTGGATGAATTCGTAAATGCTACAGTAGATGGTGGGTTACAGGAAGAAATTGAACCTATACTAAATACTGCATTTGGTGCAGGAAAGACTGATACTGAACCACTGATCGTGCTGTTGCAACCATTTGCATCAGTTATTAAAAGCACTGGTGCAAAAACCTGTAGCGCTTGTGTTCCATTATTGTATGTGTGTGTTATTGAAGCATTGCCGCTGACCGGTGGATTACCATCGTTGAATGTCCACGTATAATCTGTGATAGCCCCGTCACCCGGAACTGATGTACTCGTCAACGTAACCTGGTTTCCTGAACAAATGGTGTCAGGTACGATATCAAATCCAGCAACCGGTCCGGCAAAAACAGTTATGTAATTTGTTTTTACAACTGTGTTTGTTGAACCTGCTGCCCCTATCGTTAATGTTACTGTATATTGACCAGGATCAGAAAAATTGTGTTGCGGTGACTGTAATGTAGAATTACCTGTGGCATCACCGAAATTCCAGTCCCATGTTGTAGGATTTCCTGAAGAAATATCAGTAAAAGTGACTAGTAAGGGAGCACATCCTGAAACATTGTCGGCAGTAAAGTTTGCTATCAATTGTGCTTTACTTTCTGAAGCACACATCAATAGAAAAGCAAGGACAAAAATTGTTCTTGTATAAATTAAATTCATGGTAAATGAGGGTTAGTTTTTGAGACGTTTCAAATGTAAAAGAAAAATTCAAAACTGCCTTATTTTTGGCCAAAAAACTGATAATATTCTCCTGAAACTGTGGGTAAAATTGTTATTATAATTTCAGATTTTCTTGTCAGTTCTCTGCTCAAAATGGTTAAAATGCAGTTCCTTTGATTCAGCCGGACAAAATGTTAATTCCTGAATAGGTGTATGATGTTCAGGGCTTTAACTGTAATGGTTTCAAAAATGGGAGATTACATATGAGAAAAAAAATTATTGCCGGTAACTGGAAAATGAACCTTTCATTCGCTGAAGCCATGGCATTAGCGGATAACCTGTTGGATGAAAACAGGGAAATAGATGAGGTTCAGGTCATACTCGCATCACCTTATATTTTCCTCCACCCACTCATTAACAGGGTACAAAGCAATCCCAACTTTTCAATCGCTGCTCAGAATTGTTCTGAAAAAGTTAAAGGCGCATTTACCGGTGAGATCGCTGCTTCCATGCTTGCATCTATCGGCATCGAACATGTTATCCTGGGTCATTCTGAAAGAAGACAGTTTTATGGTGATACTCATCCTGTGATCGCTTCAAAAGTGGACCGCGCTATCGAAAATGGAATTTGTCCTATATTTTGTTGCGGAGAAATGCTGGCGGAACGAAACTCAAATCAACATTTTGATGTCGTAAAAAAACAACTTGAAGATTCACTTTTTCATCTGTCGATACAGCAGATCAATGACTGCATTATTGCATATGAACCGGTGTGGGCAATAGGAACGGGCGTAACTGCTACTGTTGATCAGGCACAGGAAATGCATGCATTCATCCGGAAAACAATTGCCGGCAAATATTCAAAGAGTACTTCAGAGGAAATTTCAATACTCTATGGTGGTAGTGTTACGCCGGCTAATGCTTCTGAATTGTTCGATGGCGATGATATCGATGGGGGACTGGTTGGAGGTGCTTCACTGAAGGAAGAAGACTTCTCAAAGATCATAAAAGCAATGATCACTAAACTGTAAATGTAAAATGGATTACATTGAAATAAATTTTACAAATGAAGCCGAACTCAATGATGTTGTCATTGCTTTTTTAAGTGATACGGATTTTGAAATGTTTGAGGAAAAAGAAACCGGACTAAGTGCATACATTCCTGAAAGTAAGTTTGACGAATCCGTTCTTAAATCGATCATTTCCGGAATACCCGGAGGTGAAAATATACACTTCACAATTTCGTTGATAAAAGGAAAAAACTGGAATAAGGAATGGGAAAGTAATTTTGAACCTGTCCTGATCGCCGGAAAGGTATATATCCGGGCTCCGTTTCACGAAGCAAATTCTCAATATCAACATCAGATCATAATCGAGCCGAAGATGTCGTTCGGCACCGGTCATCATTCTACCACAGCGTTGATGATAGAATTGATGCTGGAAACAGATCTGGAAAATAGATCAGTTCTCGATATGGGCTGCGGTAGCGGTGTGCTGGCTATCCTGGCATTTCAACAAAAAGCGAATCCTGTTCTGGCAATTGATTTCGACCAATGGGCCTATGAGAACACTATTGAAAATTGTGAACGAAATAATGCCGGGTCAATCGAAGTGTTAAAAGGCAATGTAAACCTGATAGCAGGACGTAAATTTGATGTCATCCTCGCTAATATCAACCGAAACATCCTGTTGTCTGATACAGAAAAATATTCCCAATGTCTGAATAAGAACGGAATTCTGATGCAAAGCGGTTTTCTGAAGGATGATGAAGAAGTTCTGATCAGAAATGCATCAACGTTTGGTCTAAAACACATCAAAACAGTGCGACATGAAAAATGGTCTGCAATGAAATTTGTAAAATAATCTTTAGAAAGAAAATGATCTCAAGAATTCTCCTGATAGTTATTTCGCTTTTATCATTTACCTCAGAGGTGAATGCACAAGCGTTCAAAAACTTCACTCCCGATCCGGTAAAATTTGCAGAAGAAATGCAGAAGTTCCTTGAAGAAACCGATAAAAAGGAAGGGAGCAAGATCATGGAAGAATTTATCATTGAATGGAATGGTGGGAAATTCAATCCCGCACAGCAGGATGCTATTTACAAAACTTCCAATTCAATGCTGAGAAAGAGAATGAAAGCATTTCCTGACTTCAAGAACTATGTCATTGCTCTAACTTCTTTTGCAAGAAGTAAACAAACACAGGAAAGTTTTTCTGCATGGCAGGCAAGTCTGGATAAGTTACTATTAATGCCGGCAAAGTATTTTGCAAATTATATCATCACTTGTAATAATCTGTTCCGAGACAATTCCCTTTATCAATCTGCATCTACAAACTGGCACAGTGATAATAGTACTTATTCTTTTGAATTTGATTCCTTGCCGAAAATTGTATTTCCGGGTATGAATCTGATCTCAACTTCTAAAGGCGATTCATCAGTTATCTACAATACGAAAGGGTTTCTTTATCCTACACAACAAAGATTTTATGGCAGTGGCGGAAATGTGGATTGGACCAGAGCGGGCTGGGATAAAAATACGGTCAATGCAAAACTTAAAAATTATGTCATCGACGTAACGGGAAGTGACTTCTCAGCAGATTCAGCGGAGTTTACCAACACAACTTATTTTTCAAAAGCTTTGCTCGGTGTTTACAGTGATAAGATCCTTGCAAACATATCTCCGGAGAACGCATCTTATCCAAGGTTTACATCTTACACTAATAGTATTCAGATTAAAAATATTGTTCCTGATGTAGACTATTCAGGAGGTTTTTCCATGATCGGCAACAGGATGATCGGTTCCGGTTCAGCAGAAGAAAATGCAAATATTGTCTTCTATAGAGAGAAAAGACCTTTTCTGGTATTAGGCTCAAAGAGTTTTGCCATAAGAAAAGAAAGGATCACTTCTGACAATGCTACAGTGACAATGCATTTTGAAAATGACTCTACGCACGATTCAATTTATCATCCAAGTGTGACATTCAAGTACATTGTCAAAGACAGGGAGATCGCTCTTATCCGCGGTGAAGAAGGGAAATCGAAAAGTCCTTACTTCGATTCGTATCACCAGATCGATATGTACTTCGACGGATTATACTGGAAGATCGATGAACCGATCATCAATATGAAAATGATCAGCGGTGAAGGGGAGAGTAAAGCTACTTTTGAATCCAGTAATTATTTCAGAAAACTCCGTTTCCTTCGATTGCAAGGATTGAATCAGGTGCATCCTCTTTTTTCTGTCAAGGAATACTCCATCAAACACGATACAAAAGAAATCTATGTAGAAGATTTTGCAAAAGAAATGAAACTGCCACCAACGGAAGTCAGGAATATGTTCATCCGGTTTTCTGATGAAGGTCTTGTAACTTATGATGGACCTAACGATAAGATCATCGTCAAAGACAGGTTGTTCTATTACCTTCTTGCCAATGTCGGAAAAACCGATTACGACGTAATTCAGTTTGAATCGATCATCGATAAATTACCTAATGCTTCCATTAATCTTTTGAATTATGAGATCACCATGCGTGGACTTGCTCCAATCAACCTGAGTGATTCACAAAATGTGGTCATTTATCCAAATGATCAGGAAGTCAAGATCCAGAAGAACCGTAATTTTACTTTTGGTGGAAGAGTAAAAGCCGGCCGGTTTGATTTTTTTGGAAAACAATTTTCATTCGATTACCAGAATTTCAAGATCAATCTTGATAACGTCGATTCATTGCGCCTGAAAGTTGAATCAAGCGATCCTTCTGAAGTTGATGATTATGGTCGCCGTAAACTTGTGCCGGTGCGAAGTGTTCTTGAAAATATTACAGGTGACCTTCTTATCGATTTCCAGGGTAACAAATCGGGATTGCATGACTATCCGAAGTATCCGATCTTTAATTCCAAGAAAGATTCTTATGTAAATTATGATAAGCCATTTATTCAGAATGGAGTTTATTCCCGCGACCGATTTTATTTCCATCTGGATCCGTTTACGATCGATTCACTCGATAATTTCTCACGATCCGGTTTACGATTCGATGGTGAGTTTGTCTCTGCAGGGATATTCCCGGATTTCAGGGATACATTACGATTACAACCGGATCTGTCGCTTGGACTTACACGTAATACCGGTCCTGATGGTTGGGTTGCTTATGGCGGCAAAGGAAAGTTCACAAATAAAATTGACCTGAGTAATCTTGGATTACATGGCGATGGTACTCTTGATTACCTTTCTTCGACATCAAAATCATCAGATTTTCTTTTCCTTCCTGATTCAATGAACTCAAATGTTGATCAGTTCGTAAATAAAAAATCTGTTCTGGCAAATGTCGAATTTCCTGAAGTCAATGGTACAGATCTCTATGTTCATTGGGAACCGATGAACGATGTCATGTTCGTTAACAAACGCGAAAAAGATCTTTCAATGTATGAAACCCAGTCTGTCTTGAATGGTAATTTGCAATTGAAACCAACGGGGATGACTGGGAATGGAATCATGTCGTTTACTTCCAGTGAACTGGAATCGGAAATGTTCCGCTTCAAGAGCAATGTCTTTGATGCAGATACTTCAGATTTCAGACTTGCTTCTGACAATACTGCAGCCCTGGCATTTTCAACCATGAATGTGAATTCACACATTGATTTTGTAAAACGTGTCGGTGAATTTAAATCGAATGGAGGCGGATCTTATGTGAGCTTCCCGTTAAATCAGTACATCTGTTACATCGATCAGTTCAAATGGTTCATGGATCAGGCAGAGATCGAGCTTTCCTCAAATGATAATCAGGCGAATAATACAACGAGTGATTCTCTGGCGAGTAGTTTGAACCTGACCGGATCAGAATTTATTTCTGTCGAACCACGACAGGATTCACTTTCTTTCAAGGCTCCATTTGCGAGATATTCTCTGAAAGATTATCTTATCAAAGCTGAAAAAGTTTCATTGATCCGGAGTGCGGATGCTTCTATCATTCCTGACAGCGGTAAAGTTGTTGTTGAACGATATGCGAAAATGAGGACACTCAACGATGCCCGGATCATTGCAAACACCACGACAAAGTATCATACCATCTACAATGCAACAGTAAATATTCTTGGAAAGAAAAAGTATGAAGGGAGCGGTGACTATGATTACATCGATGAGAACAAAGTCAAACACAACTTCCATTTCAATTCCATCTCCGTTGATACGACTTACCAGACATTTGCTGATGGTGAGCTGACAGACACGATGGGCTTTCCAATGAGTCCGCAGTTCTTATTCAAGGGTAATACACACCTTGCAGCTGCTCAGGAATTCCTGACTTTTTCCGGATATGCTAAACCGAATTTTCATTGTGAGAAAGTAGAGCGAAACTGGATAAGGTTCAGCGGTCCTGTGAATCCTGCAAATGTTTCCATTCCTGTTTCATCACCTGTAACAGATGGCGGGGTTAAACTTGCATCTGCAGTGGCGCAAACCAGCGACTCGACCGGAATTTATGCAGCTTTTATGATGCCTAAAAGAAAACCTTCCGATCTCGAGATCATTTCTGCTGATGGAGTCTTGTTTTATGATAAAGCAAGTTCACAATTCAGAATAACTACTGCCGAAAAACTTGAGAAGCCCGGTACTGCAGGAAATTTCCTCAGTCTGGATGATAAGAATTGTATGGTCTATGGAGAAGGAAAATTAAATTTCGGGTCCGACCTAGGACAATTACAGCTGCAGACAGTTGGAACTGTTGTCAACAACCTGAATAATGACAGTACTTCGTTTGATATCCTTGGTGCAATTGACTTTTTCTTCAATGAAGATGCTACGAAGATCATGACCGATTACCTTTCTACAAATGCCGCTCTTAAAGCTACTCAAGATGTCGGTCGTCAAACCTACGAAAGAGGCTTGACAGAAATGGTTGGGAAAGAGAAATCGGATAAGCTAATTGCAGAATTGAACTTATATGGATCCTTCAAAAAAATACCTGAAGATCTCCGACATACTTTCTTTATCACTGAACTGAAAATGACGTGGAATAATGAAAGCAGAAGTTATCGTTCAGTCGGTCCGATCGGAATCGGAAGTATGGATAAGACCAATATTAACCGAAGAGTGAATGGTATTGTGGAAATTGTTCATAAGAGAACGGGCGATGCCTTGAATATTTACCTGGAACCTGAAAACCAGCAATGGTACTACTTCAGTTATACCCGTGGTTTGCTTCAGGCCATATCTTCAAATTCAACATTTAATGAATCGATCACTAAGGTTAAACCGGACAAGCGGATCAACAAAATGAAGGATAAACCGGATTTTGAATACATGTTATCGACAGATAGGGCGGTTAAAAACTTCCTGCGCAAAATGCAACCTGTTCAGGAGGAGGGAGAAAAGTAACGATGGTTGATAATTAACGGCATATTAGTTATGATTGCGGGCTGAAAATTCCGAATTTTCAGCCTGCTCTTTAAAAAAACAAACTGATTGCTAACATTTGCAAATATTTTTGGCCTTTTAATGGGCTATTTAGTTGGAAGTATTCCATCTGCCGTTTGGGTTGGTAAGACCTTTTACGGTATTGATGTCCGTGAATATGGCAGTGGTAATGCAGGTGCAACGAATACTTTTCGCGTTTTAGGCAAAAAGCCAGGTATTGCCGTCCTCATCATGGATGTGCTGAAAGGTTTCTTTGCTGTTAAACTCGCTTACGTACTTGGTGATTATGATTCCCACTCTCCTGAGTTCATCGATTTCGAATTAGCACTGGCTGTTTGTGGTTTGCTGGGACATATTTTTCCGGTTTACGTTGGATTCAGAGGTGGAAAAGGTGTGGCAACAATGCTTGGAATCTTAGTCGCAATTCATCCGGAAGCTGCATTGGTCTGTGCACTTACTTTCATTTTAACTCTCTTCTTTACAGGTTATGTAAGCCTAAGCAGTATGGTTAGCGGTGTAACTTTTCCCGTCGTCATCATGGTCTTCTATAGCACAAATTCAAGCATCAATATTTTTTCACTAGCTGTTGCCATTTTGATATTGGTCACTCACCAGCGGAATATTGAACGGATAATCAATCGGGAAGAGTCACGGGTGAAGTGGTATAAGAAGAGGTTTTAAGGGGAGGCAGAAAGGTAAAAGTGATTAGTGAAAATTGAGAGGAATGTTAATAGAAGTAAACACAATTTTTCTTTAATCCGTCTTCGACGTTTAGTTTTGGATTCAGTTCTTTTGCTTTTGAATAATCGTTACAAGCCCGCCAGTGTCTTCCTACATATGAAATAGCAAGTGCTCTGTGAAAATAGGCGTCTGCAAAACCCGGGTCTAATTTGATTGCTCTGTTGAAATCCTTTACAGCATTATAGGCGACATCTGAATTCAATTCGAGTCTGGTCAGTTTAAAGTAACCTCGGGCATGATATACAATAGCTTCATCAGGATTCATGTCAAGACTCTGGTTGTATAACTTAAGTGCTTTGTCATTATCTTTTTCTTTCTGGGCAATTTTGGCCTGCTGAAAAAGTTCATTGGCTTTAATTCTATCCGGCGTTTTGTCCTTATAACGATCGATATAAAGATCGGCAACATCGCTGTGTAGTTCGGTATATTTTCGCCGGATGTAATCTTCGTAATAACTCGCTTTATAAAAGTTGTGATATTGTCGTGGCGACATAAATGCTGCACTGCTTAGGAGCACACTGATGATGATCCATAAAGTGATCTGAGACCATCCGTATTTTCCACGAATGAAATAGACTACAGAAAAAATTATCCACGCAAACCAGAATACAAGAGCATTCCTTAAAGGTGGGATCCAATACTGCAACTGGGCAAGAACGATCAGAAAGAAGATCGAGAAAAGTGTGGATAAGGTGATCTGTAGTTTATTGTTATGATTCTTTGAAACAGAACTTCTGATCAATTCGATTCCTAATAAGATGGTCGCAGGAAAAGTCAGAAGGATGCTCAAACCAATTCCTGCTTTTTTCAGGATCAATCCGACTAAAAATGTGGTAATAAGTACCTTTCTCCGGGCGCTTCGGTTCATTCTCTGCGAAATTAATATTACTGCCAATGTAAGCGAAATTTATTTCATCTTTTCAACGTTAAATTTGTTAAGAACAATAACAATGAGTCAGATTCTAAGTAGAAGTGAGGAGTATTTTTACAAAACTGAAGAAATTCTTTATCAATGAGATTAATCCTGATCAAAGTAGTTTTGTTACTGATGTTTATGACATCTTTTTTCAAGACTGTTTATGCACAAACATTGCCGCCATTTATTACTCCCGAAGCTGAGTTGTGGGCCGATTCTGTAATAAAGACTCTCACACCGGATGAAAGGATCTCTCAGTTGATCATGGTTGCTGCATGGAGTAATAAAGATTCTGTCCATATAAAGGAGATCAGAAAACTGATTCAGGACTGGGGAATAGGAGGACTTTGTTTCTTTCAGGGCGGACCGGTACGTGAAGCTACTTTAACCAACGATTATCAGGCATTGTCAAAAGTACCTTTGCTGATAAGTATGGATGCTGAATGGGGACTGGCAATGCGACTGGACAGTACTGTTCGTTTCCCCCGTCAAATGACTCTTGCTGCGATCAAGGACACAGCTTTGATCTATGAAATGGGAAAGGAAATCGCCCGTGAATCAAAGCTCATGGGAATTCATGTCAACTTTGCCCCAGATGCTGATGTAAATAATAATGCTGCCAATCCTGTAATTGGTAGCCGGTCTTTTGGTGACAACCCTAAAGATGTTTTCGAAAAATCACTTTTGTACATGCGAGGTATGCAGGATCATCATGTTCTTGCAACCGGAAAACACTTTCCGGGTCATGGTAATGCGGACACAGATTCACAT
The DNA here is from genome assembly GCA_049363815.1 of Bacteroidota bacterium. Classification (GTDB taxonomy): domain Bacteria; phylum Bacteroidota; class Bacteroidia; order AKYH767-A; family 2013-40CM-41-45; genus JADKIH01. The sequence goes on along the minus strand of JBMQEM010000125.1, from coordinate 4,055 downwards.
TTTGCTTTACCACTTATCACACAAGACAGAGCTGCTCTTGATTCAGTTGAATTATTTCCCTTTAAAAAACTGATCGATGCCGGAATCGGCAGCATAATGGTCGCTCATTTGAATGTTCCTTCACTGGATACTACAGCTGGTCTTCCCTCAACATTATCCTCAGGGATTGTTACAGGTCTGTTGAAAAACGAAATGGGTTTCAAAGGACTTATTTTCACTGATGCGCTGAACATGAAAGGTGTCAGTTCAATGTACAAACCCGGTGAAGTCGACAAACTTGCTTTGTTAAGTGGTAATGACGTCCTTCTTTATACTGAAGATGTACACAAAGCGGTTGATGAAATTCATCTTGCAGTAGAGAACTGTGAGATCACCCAGGAAGAAATAGATGCGCGAACGAAGAAAGTTCTGATGGTGAAATACTGGGTTGGGCTCAACAATTATAAACCGATCGATACAACTGATCTCTATAAAAGGATCAATACACCCGAAGCATTACTTTTGCAAAGGAAGATCTATAATCAAACAGTTACTGTCCTAGCCAATAAGGATTCCCTGATACCTTTCCACACAAAAGATACCCTGCGAATCGCTTCTGTTGTCATCGGAGATAAAAAGGATAATACTTTTCAGAATCAATTAAAAATGTATGCAAATGTGGAATGTTTTGCAGAAGACAAGGATGCACCACTTTCAATGTATACTGCATTGTTCAGCTATCTTGCCAATTTCGATTATGTAATCCTGAGTTTGCATGGAACTACAATGAAAGCAGCAAATAATTATGGAATTCCGGAAGTTGTTTCACGGTTTGTTGATAGTGTGCTGTTAACATACAAAACTGTTTTTGTCGATTTTGGAAACAGTTATACTTTAAGCAGATTTCAAAAACTCAATAAAGCTAAGGCGGTGATTCTTGGGTATGAGGACTTCTCTTTAACTCATACAATTGCGGCTCAGGCAATTTTCGGTGGAATAACCAGTAGTGGAAAATTACCGGTAAATGTATTACCTGAATTCAGCAGATATCAGGGTTTGAATACAATGTCTCCCATCCGGTTTGAATATACTATACCGGAAGCTGCCGGAATGTCCACAGAAAAACTATCTGCTATCGATTCCATCGTTAACGGCGCCATTGCATCGGGTGCATTTCCCGGTTGCCAGGTGCTGGTTGCAAGGAAGGGAAAGGTCGTTTACAATAAAGCTTTCGGAACCAAGTCATATAATAGCACCGATACAGTTACAACAAATGATCTTTTTGACATTGCTTCTATAACAAAAATTGCCGGAACAGCCCTTGCAACAATGAAGTTGTATGATATGAAAAAAATAAATCTGAATCATCCTCTTTCAAAATACTATTCCAAACTTAAATCTACCAATAAAAAAACATTGCTTATAAAAGAGATCCTGGCACATCAGGCCGGACTTACATCATGGGTTCCTTTTTACAAGCAAACAATGAAAGATTCCACTTACCTGGAAGGCATTTACAATAAAAGTAAAACAGAAAAATACAGTATCCGTGTTGCAGATTCATTATACATGAATCATAATTATACAGACAGTCTTCTTAAGTGGATCTATACTTCACCGGTTACAGCAACAGGTAAATATGTTTACAGTGATATTGGTCCGATCCTAATGAAACTCACGGCTGAGAAAATTACAAGCCAGCCATTCGATCAGTTTTTGTACAATAATTTTTATAAGCCACTTGGTTTGAATAGTCTTACATTTAATCCGCGTGAAAAAATCAATCTTAAAAGTATAGTGCCTACAGAAAATGACAGGGTTTTCAGAAAACAATTGATACGAGGTGATGTCCACGATCCGGCTGCCGCTATGATGGGTGGAGTTTCCGGAAACGCCGGTTTATTTGGTACAGCAAATGATGTGGCCGTGATCATGCAAATGTTATTGAATAAAGGTTCCTATGGTGGAGTCAATTATATTAATCCGGCTACTGTGGAATTATTTACAAAACAGCAATTCCCACAGAATAATAACCGGCGTGGATTGTTATTTGATAAACCTGAACCGGATCCGGAAAAAACCAGTCCTTGTGCAAAGGAAGTTTCTTTGTCAACTTTTGGTCATCAAGGATTTACAGGCACGTGTGCCTGGGCTGACCCGGAAAATGAATTGATCTATATCTTCCTTTCCAACCGGGTGAATCCGGATGCCAAGAATGATAAAATGGTTAAATTGAATGTCAGGACAAATATTCAATCCGCCATTTATCAGTCAATTATAGAATAATCTCTTTTAAAATCCGTCAATTGAAATAAAGCCTTATTTTCACTTACTGTAAAGTCGAAAAAAAGGGATAAGTTTGTATTTCTTATGAAAATCGGAATTCTTTGTTATCCGACCTTTGGTGGGAGTGGAGTTGTCGCTACTGAACTTGGTAAAGCACTTGCTGAAAAAGGTCATAGTGTTCATTTTATTACCTATAGCCAACCGGTCAGACTGGAACATTTTACTGAAAATGTTTTTTATCATGAAGTAAGTGTTGCTGATTACCCATTGTTTGAATTTGCTCCCTATGAAACGGCACTGACCAGTAAACTGGTAGATGTAGCACGATTCGAAAAACTGGATATCGTTCATGTCCATTATGCCATTCCACACGCATCTGTTGCTTACATGGCAAAAAAGATCATGGAATCGCAAGGACTTAAATTGCCTTTTATTACAACACTTCATGGAACAGATATAACTCTCGTTGGAAAGAATGAAAGCTATAATCCGGTTGTAACCTTTGCCATCAATCAAAGTGATGCCGTAACCTCTGTATCTGAATCTTTGAAACAGGAAACATATGATAATTTTAAGATCTGTAAAGAGATTGAAGTGATTCCGAATTTTATCGATTTAAGAAGGTTCAATAAACAACGACGGGATCATTTTAAAAGAGCGATTGCGCCTAACAACGAAAGGCTGATCGTTCATGCATCCAATTTCCGGCCGGTAAAAAGGGTCAGCGATGTGATCAAGGTGTTTAATAAAATTGCAGAAAAGATCCCCAGCAAATTACTGATGATCGGTGATGGTCCGGAGAGAAACCGCGCTGAAAAAGAATGCCGCGAAATTCCAAACGGTGAACACATCCGGTTTTTGGGAAAGATGGATGTAGTGGAAGAGATACTTTCAATCTGCGATCTGTTCATTCTTCCTTCGGAAACAGAAAGTTTCGGTCTGGCTGCGCTGGAAGCAATGGCCTGTCAGGTTCCGGTTATCAGTACAAATACAGGTGGTTTGCCTGAAGTGAATGTCAACGATTATTGCGGATTCATGAGTAATGTCGGTGACATTGAAGATATGGCAAAAAATTCAATTTATATTCTGGAAGATAGTGAGCGCCTTTTACAGTTTAAGAAAAATGCACTTGAACATGCAAAAGTTTTTGATATTCAAAAGATACTTCCAATTTACGAAAGTCTGTATGAAAGGGTTCTCGCTGAACAAAATTGATTGAATGCTCTACATAAAAGCTTTACATATAATCTTTGTTGTTACCTGGTTCGCCGGATTATTTTATCTGGTAAGACTGTTTGTTTATCATTCTGAAGCCAACGAAAAACCGGAACCGGAAAAGAGTATTCTTACAAAACATTTTCAACTTGCTGAGAAAAGATTATGGTACGGCATCACTGTGCCTTCAGCTTATGGTACGATCCTGTTTGGTTCATGGTTATTATATGAAATCTATGGAAGCAATATTCCCGCATGGATGTACCTGAAAATCGCTTTCGTCGCCGGACTACTGATCTATCATCTGATCTGCGGAAGGATCGTCGCTCAATTAAAGAATGGAGTCGTAAAATATTCAAGCATGCAAATGCGCTTCTGGAATGAAGTCGCAACAATTTTTCTCATCTCAATCGTCTTCATCGTCATCCTTCGTGATACTTTCTCATGGCTGAAAGGATTGGCAGGGCTGATTGCTTTTTCACTTGTATTGGTAGGAGCGATACGGTTGTATAAGAAGATGAGGAAGTGATTTATATGTTCAAAGTTCAAAGTTCAAAGTTCAAAGTTCAAAGTTC
>JBMQEM010000124.1:0-61966 GCA_049363815.1 Bacteroidota bacterium | reverse complement strand
TTTCCCCCTTGTGCATTTTTGTTGGCGTGTATGGTCATCCTGAAAGGACCCTTTCGTTTTCTAAGGTACAAAGTTTCATTTTTGAATTAATATTTCAATGGCAACATTAAACTTTACTATAGGAACAATCTCTGTCTACCCGGCTTATCGATTCTGAATAAAATCCCAAAGATTCCCATACAGATCTTTAAACACTGCAACAGTTCCCCATTCTTCTTCTACAGCTTCTCTAACGAATTCAACATTTTTTGATTTCATTAAATTGTAGTCGGTCCAAAAGTCTGTTGTATAAAGAAAAAGAAACACCCGTCCGCCCGTCTGATTTCCAATTCGCGTTCGTTGTTCTTCATTCGCTGCTTTCGCAAGTAACAATTTACAATCCGAATTCTTCGGACCAACAACTACCCAGCGTTTGCTTTCACTCATGACTTTGTCTTCATACAGAATGAAACCAAGTTTTTCGGTGTAGAATTTTATAGCTTCATCGTAGTCGTTTACTACTATGGTAAGTTGTGAAATGGTTTGGGACATTTTTTTTATTTAAACAGTGTAGTTACAGGTTTCAGGTTACAGGTTACAGGTTTGCAGGTTGCCAACCTGAAACCTGTAACCTGTAACATTAGGTTTCAATTGTAAACAACATTACCCTTCGATCATCCCCTGCAGTTAGTAGCTCATCATTCTCCAGCCACAACACTTTATTTACACTATGAGAATGTGCATTGGATTGTTCTTTGTCGATGCGGTGCTCAAAAAGAAAATCGTTGCTGTTCCAGATCTTTGCTGTCTTGTCTCTGCTGGCAGTTGCAAAAAATTTGTTGTCGGGGGAAAATGCAATGGAGTAGATAGCATAATTGTGTGCGGGAATTTCCATGTACAGAGAATAGTCGTCGGTATTCCAGATCCGCAGATGCGCATCTCTGCCGCCGCTGATCAGATATTTTTTATCGGGGTGATAGCACACACAGTTTGCTGATTTATCATGCGCAGGAATTGACTTTTTTTCTGATAGGTCTGTTGCATTTAAGATTCTGATCGTGCCGTCGCCACAGGCAATTGCAATCTCCGAATCATCATTTGAAATTGCTATCGAACGGACTTTCCCGGCTGTGATCTGAGATTTTTTGATCAATGCAAATGTGTTCAGATCCCAGACTGCGATCTCGCCTCCGCTTGAGCCGGTGTAGATCTTTTGATTGTATAAAGAGAATTGAATGTCGAAGATTCCGCTCTCGTGAAAGCGGGATGCATTGATCAGTTTTTTCGAGGCAACATCAATTGCATAAAATTCTCCCAATCCCGTTCCGGAAAGAAGCAATGATCTTTCCCTGATCCACCGGATTGCATAGATGGGAGAATTCATTTTACTGAAAGCTTCCGGCTGAATGAAATTATGTTTTTCCCATTTCGATAAAATGCCATCACTGCCACCAGAGAAAAAGAAATCTGCATCCGGACTTTTTTCTAAGGTGTAAATAGCGCCTTCATGACCTTCAAAGACTTCTGATTTATTGATTATCATAAATTAGATATGATGTTTTAAAGAATGGTTTTGAATATTTAAAATGGAAAATTGCACTAAGCCCAGATCTTTCCGCCTTCTGAACAATTTTTGCAAATATCAATTTCTTTTCTGCTTTTCAGGAGACTTTGCCGGAAATTCCGGAATGAATTTCCTTTCCAAACCGACTCGAACGATTCAGTAGATAGATTACCGATCTGATGTTGGGCATCTTTGTCAAAACAGCACGGAACTACTTTCCCATCCCAAGTAATTACCGCCGATTGCCAGACCTTCCAGCAATGATTCAGGAGTTTGTTTTTTGGAGCAAAACTTCCATCCGGCAATTTTTTATATCTCGAAAATTCGGCATTTGAAGGAATCAAAGAATTCCCGTTTTGATAATCATTTATCTGGGCAGTTTTGAATGCAATATCATCGACTCCGATATCTGCAGCCAGTTTTTTTATATCTGCTAGTTGATGCTCGTTCGGAGCAACGACTAAAAACTGAAATACAACATATGGAGTTTTCGACTTCAGTTCTTTTTTCCATTTGATAATATTTTTAGCACCTTCTAAAACCTTTATCAGTTGCCCGCCGATCCGGTATTGCTCATACACTTCCTGAGTGGTGCCATCAATAGAAATGATCAACCGGTCAAGTCCTGACTCTACCGTTTTTTTTGCTACGTCATCATTCAGGTAATGTGCATTGGTCGAAGTTGCAGAATACATTTTTTTTGAATGTGCATATTTGACCATTTGCAGAAAATCAGGATTCAGATATGGTTCGCCCTGAAAGTAAAAGATCACATACAACGAATCCCGATGCAGCTGATCCAGGACTGAAGTGTAAAATTGTTTATCAAGCATCCCTGTAGGTCTGGAAAATGAGCGGAGACCGCTTGGGCATTCAGGACATCTCAGGTTACAGGAAGTTGTTGGTTCAATGGAAACTGAAAAAGGCAATCCAAAGACACGGGCTCTACCGGAAATCCGTGACCAATAATAGCCCAAAATTACCTTACTGAAATTTGCAAAACGTCGCAACGTCAGTTTTGACAATAGGTTCAGAATGTCTGTGGCATTTTTATTCATCGGAATAACAAAGATGCATACAAACCGTGAATTTTAGGGTATGATTTGCAGACTTTATTTCCGGACTTCCATTCGTAATTTCATACAATTGACTGTTAATAATTCAATGCTCTTTCAAAATAGAATCATCGAATATTAGTCTATTTTGGTTGCTTATTATATAATTGAATGAAATTACTCATCAACACATTTTTATTGGTGTTCATCTGTTCTTTTGCACAAGCACAGGACAATTGTTCATCAGCCATCGCATTATGCGCAAATAGTACTACAAGCCGCACCACTGTTGGTGCTACAGCTTCCGGAACCGATCCTGTATTAGGTTGTGGAGATGGTGTAGTAGACAACAGTGTCTGGTTTACAGTCGTCAGCCACAATACCGGAAACGCAACGGTAACCGTCACGGGAATTGACAATAATCCCGGATTAGCGATGGAAGTTTATACCGGTGTGTGCGGAGTATTAACACCTTTAGGTTTTTGTACGACAGGAAGTAGCGGAACCGGTGGAACTATGAGTGTTACTTTTCCAACAGTTGCCAGTACTCAGTATTATATAATGGTAGATGGTGAATCCGGAAATCAGGAAGGATTTAACATCGTGGCTTCAACGCCTGATGATGCCATCATTGCCCGTCCGGATGCCAATTTCAACACCAATCCGAATAATGGTTGTGCTCCATTGGATGTTAACCTGACAAATACGACAACTCTACATGGCGGAACAAATATTACCTATGAATGGAGATTAGATGTAGGCCCTTACCTTCCGGCAACGGGAGCTGATACATTAATAAATTTTAATACGATTGGAAATCATACGATAACCTTAAGGGTTTGTAATACTGAATGCGGCTGTAAGAGCGTAAGTCAGGATATCGTTGTACAGGAACTTTATCCGACGATAGCTTATAACCCGACAGTATCTTGTCCCGGTACTCCGGTTTTCTTTACTGGAAGTGCTTCAATCTTACCGGATCCACCTTATCTGGATCCAAATGTTACAGACTGGATCTGGGATTTTGGAGATCCGGCATCCGGTGTAGACAATACAGCCAACGGTCAGAATGTGTCACACATTTTTACCAGTTCAAGTTCGTCCTATACAGTAACGCTGATCGTAGATGGTGTTTGTGGACCGGAAACCACAACGACGGTGATCAACCTTCTTCCAAAACCATTTGCTGATCCGGGTCCAATGGTTGTGGTCTGCGAAGGTGAAGATGCAGCATTGTCTGTGAACGTTGTTTCAGCTACTCCGATAGTTTCTGTAGATTGGTTTGGTCCGGGAGTGTTTGATTGTACCAGTTGTTATTCCCCCAATGTTAGCGGATTAACAGCAGGCGGTCCATATACTATGTTTGTTTCAGTTACTGATTCACTGGGATGTGTCGCTGATACATTTGTAGATGTGGTCGTCAATGAAATCCCGATAGTCTTTGCCGGTTTTGACCAGCAATTTTGTCCTTTCGATACGTATCAGATAATTCCTTCGGTCAGTAATGGGGCTGCACCATATACGTATTCATGGACACCGACAGCAAGTTTGAGTGACAGTACGAGTGATAGTCCGATCGCTTTCGATACTGATGAAACGTATTGTGTTACCGTTACAGATGATAATGGGTGTGTTTCCAATCCTTCATGTATTGTACTTTCACATTATCCGCCACCTACGATCAATTCTGCAAATGCTGATCTGTGTGTTACGCAATTACCATTGCAAAATCAGTTTACAGTTACGGGAGCTACACCAGGGTCAACTTATGAATGGGGATTGTCACCGGACTATGCATTGATCACAGGAGCGGCACCTGATTCGTCAGACATTACTGCTGACTTTCCAGCAGGTATAGTTGCGACTTATTATTTTACATGTATCATTACAGATGCCGGAACCGGTTGTATTGATACAGTGACTACTTCATTTGATGTCGTCAACGGCTTGTCAATGTCTGTTTCAGGGCCTACACAAATTTGTGATGGCCAATCAGCAACACTTACTGCAAACGGTGCAACTGATTATGTGTGGTCAGCCACTCCAGCTTATGGATTTGCTGACCCGACATTAGCAACTCAAGTAGTGTCTCCTGCAACGACAACAATTTTCACGATTGATGGTTCAACCGGAACCTGTACGCAAACTATAACTTATACGCTTACCTTAAATGCTCCACCCGCTGTGAGTGTTGCACCGGTTGCACCAATTTGCGGTTGTCAGACAGTTACTCTTGATGGAATCGGAAGTACCTCAGGGATGGTTTATACGTGGACAAATACAGGTTCAAGTTTAATTACAGATTCGACACTGATTTCAACTACTGCAATTGTCTGCAGTGCCGATACTTTCAATCTGAATGTGCGTGATTCAGGAACTGGATGTTCTATCGATTCTGCAATTGTTGTGGGAATACTTCCAAAACCAACAGCAGTTGTCAGTGTTACACCTGACCTGATCTGTCTTGGAGCAACTACAACAATTACCCTTGATGGTACCGGTAGTGATGCAAATCCGGGAACGACTTATTTATGGACAAGCGATGATCCCGGTCTGACAATTACAAACCCAACAAGTCTGGTCGCATCTGCAGATGTCAATACCCCTACAATATTTTATTTATTGGTGACTGATAGTTTTGGTTGTGATTCAATGGCGAGTGATACAGTACAGATCCAGCCACCACCCATTATAACAGCATCACCTTCGTTTTTATGTCTGGCAGATCCACTACTTGAATCAACGATTGCAATTTTTGGAGCATCGTCAGGATCAACTTTTAACTGGACAACCGTTCCGGGATGTACGAATCCGAATTCTGCAACCGGAAATTCGCAATTGTTTGACTTTGCACCATGTGGTGCCGGGAATTATACATTCGATGTAATTGTAACAGACAGTGCTACAGCCTGTGTTTATAATTTATCAACGACGGTTTCTGTTATCGATTCAGTAACGTTGGTTGTAACACCGGATACAACTTTCTGCGAAGGAGGGATAGCGAATTTGTATGCCAGTGGTGCGAATACTTATTTATGGACTAACGGAGCTATTACCGATACGACTTCGATTTCCGGCTTGACAGCAACAGGTTCTCCATATGTATATACTGTAACAGGAACAGTAGGATCATGTACTGCTTCACAAACTGTACAGGTGACAGTTGATCCATTGCCGGTTACAAATCCAATCGTTGCTCCTGCGCAAATTTGTATTGATGATACTGCAACTTATTATACCGTATCTCCAACCGGAGGAAATTATACCTGGACAGTTGGAGGCGGGACCATCCTTTCCGGACAAGGAACAGATAGTATCCGGATTCAATGGACAGCGGCCGGACTTGGAACTATTGATATAGTTGATACAAATGCATTTGGTTGTTCAGGAATTGTTCAAAGTGTTTCAGTAATTGTCAATCCACTTCCGGTTGCACCAACGATCAGCGGACCTGTTTCAGTTTGTGAAGGAACTACTATGACTTACTTTATTACACCGACGGCAGGTTCAACTTATTATTGGGATGTAACCAATGGTTCGTTTGCATTGGGTCCGGTTGGGACTTTTAATAGCTTCATTTGGGGTTCTCCCGGACCGGGAACTGTAACTGTGTATGAAGTAAGTTCAGCAAATTGTACCGGACCGGTTGATACACTTGATGTAACAGTTAATCCGAAACCGGTTGCTCCGGGAATTTTGGGCAACACATTGATCTGTGACAATTCCACTGAGATCTTTATCCTGAATTCAGCGACTACTGTCGGATCAACATATACATGGAGTGCTGACAGTGCAAGCTCTTCAACATTGAATCTGACTCAGGATACATTGTCTGTTGTTTGGGGTACAGCAGGTACAGGAAATATTACAGTTTTCGAGACGAATTCTTTTGGTTGTAACAGTGATACTTCCGTATACAACATTACCATCAATGCGCATCCGATTGCTTCTATCCTTCCGGATTCTTCAGCAATATGTAATAATTCATCGTTCCAGGTTTTCGGAACGATCAATGCAGGAACTCAGTATTGGTTCAGTGATGGCGGAGGAACATTTGATGATACTTTACTACTTGCGCCTACCTATACTCCGGCACCAACCGACACCGGTTACATTCATCTTTATATGGTGCTGACAAATTTCCCATGCGCAAATGACACTGCTGAAATGGCATTGTACGTTTCACCTGCACCAACCTTAGTTGCAACAGCTGCGCAGGGAACGATCTGTTTTGGTCAGCAAGACACTTTGAATGCAACGGGCGGATCAACATATGTGTGGGGACCAAATGGTGAAACTGATAGTACGATCTATGTGAATCCGCTGGTAACTACGACTTATTACATCGATGCAAGTAATATCTATGGTTGTACTTCATCCGACTCGATAACAGTTACTGTAATTCCTCCGGGTATTCCATCGGCAGGAAATGACCAGTTACTATGTATTGGTGATACGATCATATTAAATGGTACCCAGCAAAATGCAGGTGGTGTGATCTGGACCACTGCAGGTGATGGAACATTTGCGCCTGCTGATAATTTACAGGATGTAGGTTATTCGCCTGGAACAAATGATACAACTTCCGGTTCAGTGATGATCTTCCTGACCACTACAGGTGCGTGTCTGAACTTGCAGGATACACTGATGCTTACAATTGCTCATCCATCATCTGTTGAAGCAGGAAACGATACTTTAATATTGAGTGATAACGGAGTTTCAATTCCATTATCACCGGTAGTAACAAATGTAAGCGGTGTGACATGGACAACAACCGGTACGGGAACTTTCTCGCCGAGTGATACAAGTATGAATGCAACCTACACTCCGTCAGCAGAAGATTTTGCAATGGATTCGCTGGTACTTACAATTACAACTTCTGGAGGTTGTGGTGCTACAACTGACTATTTAGTAGTTGAATTTTCACCTTTCACCGTACCGAATGTATTTACTCCATATCCGTCAAGTCCGGGGCAGAACGATTATTTTGTGATCAAGAATATTCCTGCAAATACAAAACTGTTTATTTATGATCGATGGGGATTGCTGGTATTCAAGAGTGAATACTACAGAAATGACTGGGATGGATTTGGATTAAAATCAGATGTCTATTATTATGTTCTTGATATTCCAAGTCCTGCGAAAACATTCCATGGTGCAGTTCAGATCATAAGGGAAGAGGACAATTGATTTTCTGAGATCAGAGAATGAAATTTTTGATTTGAAAATAGAATTGGTTAGAATAGATTAAAGTGAATTAAGGTTCAAAGTGTTCTTCTAGCACTTTGGACCTTACCTTCAGCTAAAGCCGACGGTAAGGAAAGCTGACGATTATAAACCTGGCTGTAAAAAGCTGACGTTAACTCACTAGATTTCTGCGAGTAAAATCTGATTAAGTTGGTAGCTAGGCGACAAGTAGCAGGCCACAAGATCATACGTGTTCTTGTAACGAATTCTGGTGGACAGAGTGTTTGATTTTTTTAAGATGTCCTGACCATCAGCTTCTCTGCGAATGATGCGAGCAGATCTTTCCTGTCATCTGAAACCTGAATGGTTTTCAAATGCTTCATCGCCTGATGAAAGTATTCATCCATTTTTTGTTCAGCCTGTTCTTTGATGTTTAATTCATCGTAAATTGAAATAACCGTTTTTACTTTTTCTTCTGCGACGAAGTTTTTTTGATTCAATAAAAGTGTTAATCGCTCAAGTTGTTTGCCTTTTGCCTGTTCACAAGCTGAAATTAGCAGGAAAGTTTTTTTGTTCGAAATGATATCTCCGCCTACTTGTTTGCCGAATTTTTCAGTATCGCCGTAAGCATCCAGAATATCGTCCTGTAATTGAAAAGCGATCCCCAGTTTTTTTCCGAAATCATAGATGTTTTCAATGTCGTTTTCTTTTGCATTTGCGCAGATCGCACCTATGGCAAGAGATCCTCCAAGAAGTACGGCAGTTTTAAGAGCGATCATTTCCAGATATTCTTCCAGACTAACTTTATCTTCTTTTTCGAAATTCATGTCGTATTGCTGACCTTCACAGACCTCAATTGCAGTCCTCATAAAAAGGTCCATGACTTTGCGGAGGTGATGATCTTTGACCTTCATCATAAGTTGACATGACTGAACAAACATTGTGTCACCGGAAAGGATTGCAACATTTGCATTCCATTTTTCATGAACTGTTGCTTTAGTCCGGCGCAGAGGGGCATTGTCCATGATATCATCGTGCAACAATGTAAAATTGTGAAACACTTCAATTCCCAGTGCCGGAGAAATAACCTCTTCCGGATTTCCGCCGAACATTTCATTGCTCATCAACAGCAAAGCCGGCCTCATTCTTTTACCACCCAGATTGAGCATGTATTGAATCGGGTCGTATAACTCGGCAGGTTTTTTATCAAGCTCAAGCTTTGATAGTCCCTTTTCAATTAATTCCTGAAAGTATGATAGGGTGTGCATGTGTAACGCTGATTAACTGTAAAGGAACAAAATTTCAAGTGTATTGTTTAATGTTTTTCTTTCATTTTTTTAACGCAGAGAGCATAAAGCAAAAAGGGAGATCATACTGTTTTTATGATCTCCCTTTTTTTATTTTGTGCTCTCTGTGTTAAAATGATTTTCGGGATCTACTGTAACACATACTGACTATTTTTCAAGATAAGGTTCAAGCCTTCTTCAAGCGAAGTAAAATCATGCTTGAGTAACTCTTTCATCTTGGTAACATCCGGACGACGACGTGTCATATCGCCTTCTGCGAGAGCAGGAAGGTGAACGATAGCGGAGCGGGAATTGGTTTGTTTGATAATGAACTTTGCCAGTTCAAGCATTGACATTTCCCTGTCAGAACCAATGTTTGCAACATCATTCACCAATAAATTATTGTAGAAAGCATTCATTGTTGCATCCAGGTGATCTTCGATGAAACAAAAAGTTCTTGTTTGTGAACCATCACCATAAATTGTAATGTCTTTATCTTTCAATGCTGCCATTAAGAATTTCGAAATTACGAAATCAGAGCTTTGCTTTGGACCATATGTATTGAATAAACGGAAGATTGTAAAATCAAGATCGTATTCTCTTTTGAAAGAGCGGAGGTAAGCTTCACCAACATTCTTCACAATAGCATAGGGCAAACGGGAATTTAATGGCGTTGTATATTCATTCTGCGGGAATTCTACCGGCTCGCCATAGACTTCTGATGATGAAGTGTAGAATACTCTTTTTACACCTGTATTCTTTGAAAGATTAAGAACGTTGTTGATTCCTGTCATGTCGTTTAACACCATCACGGGATTAGCAAGAGTTCTTTTTACACCAACAACCGCTGCATAATGAAACACATAATCGAATCGATAAGCATGAAAAATACTTGACAGATCCATCAGGTCATTGGCGTCAGCCTTTATGAACTTAACATTCTGATGAACAGACTTAGGAACCTTCGAAAGAGATCCGGTTAAAAGATTATCAACGATAACAACATAGTTGTCGGGATCACGGGCAAGGCGTTCAGCAAGCGAGCTTCCGATAAATCCAGCGCCACCGGTTACGAGTATAGTTCTTTTCATAGTTCTTGGTTATTTACCAAAGTTTAAAATTTAAGTAATACGGCAATCTTCTTTTTTACAAACGTCCCATTCCATGGGGTGAAACGATGTCCTGCGTTTACTAAAATTTAACTTTCCATTAGTGAAAGCAAGTATTTGCCATATCCGCTTTTCACGAGAGGTTCGGCAACCTTACTTAATTGTTCTTTTGTTATATATCCCTGACGGTAGGCGATCTCTTCAATACATCCGATCTTTAATCCCTGACGTTCTTCTATCACCTGAACAAACTGTCCTGCCTGCATAAGAGAGGCAAACGTTCCGGTATCCAGCCATGCAGTCCCTTTATCCAGAATGCCGACTTTTAATTTACCTTTTGAAAGGTAGACCTTGTTGACATCCGTTATTTCATATTCGCCCCGTGGCGATGGTTTGAGATTCTTGGCAATTTCAATAACTGAATTATCGTAGAAATACAATCCAGGTACTGCGTAATTGGATTTAGGTTTCAGTGGTTTTTCCTCTATGCTGATCGCCTTGTTTTCCTTATCGAATTCAACGACACCATATCGTTCCGGATCGCTGACGTGATAGGCGAAAACAATTCCACCATCGGGGTCAATGTTGCTTTGCAGCACTTGTTGCAATCCTGTTCCGTAAAAAATATTGTCACCAAGAATAAGTGCGACCTTATCTTTTCCAATGAACTTTTCACCGATGACAAATGCCTGAGCCAGTCCGTTTGGAACGGCCTGTTCTGCATACGAGAATTTACAGCCAAGGTTTATTCCATCTCCAAGTAATCGTCTGAAATGAGGAAGATCATGTGGAGTAGAAATGATCAGGATCTCGTTTATCCCTGCAGTCATTAAGATTGACAACGGATAATAGATCATAGGTTTATCGTACACCGGCATGAGTTGTTTACTCATGGCTAATGTCAATGGATGTAAACGGGTTCCGGATCCACCGGCTAGGATAATTCCTTTCACGTGTTTTTAGATCAGATTCGGCCTTTTTAGCCAGAGATCATTTGCCCCAAAATACGTAAAAAAGTACAGAATGTTCGGTTCTGCCATATGGAAATTGAAAGGTGTATTCCCTTTTCTGCCGGTAAATAAGGTGAAACTGTAGAATTCGTAAACTAAAACCCGGATTATTTTAAAAGGATAAATTTCTTATTGTATACCTTATCGCCTAAGTTGATTTTTGCAAAATAGATCCCCGGCTCAAGATTACTAATATTGATTTCTTCACTGTTTAGCAAATTCTTTTTTTCAAGAACCAGGCTTCCATTTGTGTTAAAGATTCTGATGTTCTCTATGTAAAGGTAGTTTACGTAAAGTGCAATTTTTTCACTTGCAGGATTTGGATACAAAGTAACCGGATCCATTTCAGGATGAGTTTCTTCCGGAGTAGAAACTATCTGACAATAATCAATTGCAGGAGGGACTGATAGAGGATTGAAAGTTGTGACAGTTGGTGTGAATGAAAACAACTGATTTCCTAATGTGTTAGTACCACCGGGAGAAAAAATGGTTTGCACTGAGTGTGTCCTCAAAACCGATGGGTCATAGCAAACGGGATTTAATAAAGTATCAAGAGTAGCAAAACACGGAATGTTATATAAAGGCGGACTCACTATTTTAAGATGAATACTGTCATTTCTAAAACTTGCTGAACTAAAATAATTTCGGTTATTAAGCCAGGCGTTTTGAGCGATTAGATTTCCTGAAGAGTCAAACTTAAATGCGAAATCTCCTTTCGTATTCCCGGAAATAATCTCTGTAAAGTTTCCGAAAATATAGAAATTTCCGGAACTATCTGCACAAGCTGCTGAAGGCTCTAAGTTATCATACATGTTCTGATCAGAAATTGCTTTGCCAAAAATTATATCACCTTGTTCGTTCATTTTATAAAATGCACATAATCCATATGTCCCCGTTCCATAAGTACGCATATAGATCAAATAAGTAGAATCCGGTAATGATAATACATTGATCTGAGTATTGGTCTGTAGAAAACTCAGGGTTTGTGAAGCAGCAATTTGATTTCCCGTAGAATCAATTTTCATCATTTGAAATACATTTCCAATTCCTGTACTGATACTGTAAATCATCCAGGCACCCCCGGTCAATGATGGATAGCAACCGGCAGCTCCTAAATACTGAGGAAGTATAGGGTTGTCATATCCGCCACGGATAAATCTTACGTTGCCTAAGGTGTCCATTATTATTGAAGCAGCGTAACGGTCAGGAGAAGAGCTACCATAACCTTGTAGCTCTTGTACATAGATTCGATTACCGTCGAATGCAATTGATGTCAGGTGATTTGAATCCGGAAAAGCAGGATTTATTTTTCCGTCGAAGTTAGCTGCCCATTCAACAGTGTTATTCGAATTTAATTTGTAAACAATGTTGCCATACAATTTATATTCGCTTGCTTCAATTGTGGAAATATTTTTTCCATTTGACAGGAAAAATATAAAAAGGAAAAAGCGTAAAAATATTTTCATCCGAAGTAAGATTAATTTCCACCTCAAATTTAGTATTTGTTTACATTTTATTTCGAGGATAAATCGATATTGACCTGTCTATTTGAGGGTTTAGCCAAAAAAGCACGGAATATTTTTAAGAATTAACTTTATAAATGCGGTCGTCCGTTTTCATCTGTGTCCCTTCTTATCTGCAGATCATCCAGCTCAACATCCTCATCTTCGTCGAACATCTGGATCAACTGTTCTTTCATAAATGCGCGGGTGATAATTCTCTTTTCCAGTGAAAGCAACAGCGTAGGAAGGAAGATCAGATTGCTGATCATGCCTATCAGTAAAGTGATGGAAATTAAAACTCCAAGTGCAGCAGTTCCGCCGAAACTGGATGCGGTAAAGATGAAGAATCCGGAGAATAGAATTACTGCTGTATAGATCATACCCGGTCCGGTTTCGTAAATAGCATTTGAAACGGTTTTGGAAATACTTCCACCGTGCCGCCTTAATTCCTGCCGGTATTTAGTGAGAAAATACATGGTGCCATCTGATGCAATTCCGAATGCAATAGAGAAAATTAGAATTGTTGATGGCTTCAATGGAATATTAAAGTAACCCATCATCGCAGCAGTAAGAAGCAAAGGCGACATACTTGGGATCAATGCAATGATGACCATGCGGAACGACATGAACAAAGTGAACATCACCGTACCGATGAATAATATTGCAAGCAAAATACTTTCTTTCAGATTCAGTAAAAGGTAATCGTTGTTCTTTAAAAAGATGATAGAGTTTCCCGTGAGAGTAACATCATAGTCTTTCGGATCAAAAATACTATCGATACGCGGACGGATCTCTTCAAGTAAAGTTTTCATTTTTATTGAACCGATATCAGCCACCTGAAAACTGATCCGCGTAGATTGTTTTGTGCTATCAAGAATGGACTTGAACATTCTCTGGTTGTCTTTAGCTTGTGTTGCATACCCTGCAAGCCGTCCGAGTTCCTGAATATTTGGAATGATGTAATACTTAGGGTCATTGTCATTCAAGCCCTGATAAGAGAATTTAATTCCTTCTGCAACGGAGACGGGTTCGCTGAATTCTGGATAGTTTGCAAGAACTTTCTGGACTCTGTTGATCTTATAGAGCGTCTTTAATTCCAGCGCACCTTTTGGTTTTTTGGTATCGATAGCGATTTCGAAAGGAAGAACGCCTCTGAAATTTGATTCGAAGAATTTCAGGTCTTTATAAATGACATCTTTTTTCGGAAGGTCATCTACAACATAGCCGACAGTAGTGATCTTCATCATTCCGATCACACATACAACGATGATCGTCACCACAGTTAAATAGATCCTTGGACGATATGCATGCACCCAATGATCGATCTTGTCTAATATTTTGTTCAGGGTCTTTCTGTCGAGGTGACTGATCTGCTTTGGGGAAGGAGGGGGAAGGTAGCTGAAAACTAGTGGAATCAATACCAGTGAGATCAGATACGTTATCATGACATTTATACTTGCTATGATACCGAATTCAATGAGTACGTCGCTGTGTGTGAAAGCAAATACTAAAAATCCAATGGCAGTAGTTAGGTTTGCAAAGAAAGTTGAAACACCGATTCTGTAAATGGATCTAGCAAGTGCTTTTACCTTGTTACCATGTTTTGCAAATTCCTGTTGGTATTTATTCAAAAGTAAGATGCAGTTTGGTAATCCGATGACAATGATCAACGGGGCGATCAGACTTGTTAGGATCGTGATCTTAAATCCGAATAACTCCAGTGTACCGAAGGACCAGATCACGCCAAATACAACGACGATCATCGGGAAGAGTACTGCATAAAAACTTCTGAAGAAAATGAAGAGGATCAAAGCAGTTACAACAAATGCAAGGATCATGAACATTTTCATTTCAGCAAGGATCTTTTGCGAAACGGCAGTTCTGATATATGGTAATCCGGAATAATGCAATTCGATATTATGTGCTGCAGAGAATTTTTCGCTCATCTCTTTCACATGATTCACAATATCAATACGACTTTTCGTATTCAGTTTTTCATGATCGAGGGTAATGGCCATCAAGGTCACCTTCGTTTCCGGATTATAAAGTAGTCCTTCGTAAAAAGGTAAATGGGCGATTTCTTCTTTCAGACTATCCACTTCTGCCTGAGAAGTCGGCCTTGATTTGATAAGCGGTTTAAAATCCAGTTTGTGAAGGCTGTCGTTTCTGGTAACATGAAAAGCACGGGCAATGGAAATTACTTCCTGAATTCCTTCAATGGATTTGATGTTATTGGTCAGATCGTACCAGTCTGCTAACAGCTTTTGTTCCCAAATGCTGTCACTTTGAAATCCGATGACCATGACGCTTCCATCTTCACCGAACTTCTGTTTGAAGCGCAGGTATTGGGCATAAGTTGAGTCAGTGGGTGGGAGAATCTTAGCGCCTTCATACGAAAGCTTGACTGAGGAGGCCAGAAATGCCATTCCGCCAGTCAGTACAAGGAGAACAATCAGTGATATCAGTCTGTATCTTAATATAATACGAGCGGCAGCTTCGAGCATAAAAGGTCTGTTAAAGATGGATAAATGTAAAAAAAAATGAATACCGTTATCGACCAATTCCCGAAATCATATTAACCAGGGAAGTTCTCTTATTATATTGGTTGTAAAGGGGCTAGGGAAGATTTTTCTTTGTTGAAAAATAAAATCGATATGACAAAACATCAAATAAATAATATTGCATATGGAATTGTAGGATGTGCAATTGAAGTACATCGTCAATTTGGTCCGGGACTATTAGAATCAGTTTATCAGGAATGTTTGAAAGCCGAACTTATAAAAAGAGGTTTTGATTTGAAAATTGAGCATCACGTCCCTCTTTTCTATAAAGGTGAAAAGTTGGCAAGTAAATTAAAATTGGATTTATTAGTTAATGATCATGTAATAGTGGAATTAAAGTCTGTTGATACATTAGCCCCTGTTTTTACAGCACAACTATTAACATACATGAAATTGGCAGAAAAGCCAAAAGGATTATTGATAAATTTCAATAGTGAAAATATTGTTTCAGGTAGTGTCGCTTTGGTAAATGATTTTTTCGCTTCTTTGCCGGACTAACATTCCGTGCTCTTATTGTGATCTCAGTGAACTTAGTGTTAAAATTAACACAAGAACACTGAGATCACAATAAGAACACGGAATTATTACGATTTCTAAAGCAATTAATCAAAATGTACGACACATTAAAGCCAATACTAAAAGCCGAGCTGGAAGAAATCAAATCCGCCGGTTTATATAAGCAAGAACGCATTATATCCAGCCCACAGGGAGCAGATATTATAGCTAACGGCAAAGAAGTAATAAACTTCTGCGCTAATAATTATCTGGGATTATCATCGCATCCAAAAGTTATTGAAGCAGCGAAGAAAGCAATCGATACGCATGGATATGGAATGTCATCAGTACGCTTTATATGTGGTACACAGGACATACACAAAGAACTCGAAGCAAAAATCTCTTCCTTTCTAGGGACAGAAGATACTATTCTTTACGCAGCAGCATTTGATGCCAATGGCGGTGTATTCGAACCGTTACTGAATGAAAAGGATGCAATCATCAGCGACGAACTGAATCATGCTTCGATCATTGACGGCGTCCGTTTATGCAAGGCGCAACGCATGCGTTACAAGCATAACAATATGGAAGAACTCGAAAAAGTTCTTATCGAAACCCAGCATCTTCGGCATAGAATGATCGTTACCGATGGCGTTTTCAGTATGGATGGCACCATTGCGCAACTGGATAAGATCTGCGACCTAGCTGATAAATATAAAGCACTTATAATGATCGACGAATGCCACGCATCCGGTTTCATGGGCAAGACAGGAAGAGGGACACATGAATACAGAAATGTAATGGGCCGTGTCGACATAATCACCGGTACTTTAGGAAAAGCACTTGGTGGTGCCATGGGTGGATTTACAAGTGGAAAAAAAGAGATCGTTGAAATTCTGCGTCAGCGGTCACGTCCGTATCTTTTTTCAAATTCCCTTGCACCAAGTATTGTCGGTGCATCGATTGCAGTGATCGATATGTTACAGGAGACGACTGAACTGAGAGATAAACTCTGGGAGAATACAAAATACTTCCGTGAGCAAATTACAAAGGCGGGGTTTGATATAAAGCCCGGAGAACATCCGATCGTCCCGATCATGTTGTATGAGGCAAAACTGGCGCAAGACTTTGCATCGAAACTTTTGGATGAAGGGATCTATGTCGTTGGATTTTTCTATCCTGTCGTTGCAAAAGGCAATGCACGGATCCGTGTTCAGATCTCAGCCGGTCACGACAGAAAGCATCTTGATAAAGCTATTGCGGCTTTCACCAAGATCGGTAAAGAATTAGGCGTTATAAAGTCCTGATCAGAATTTATGATAAAAATTTTTACAGACGGAAGTGCAAGAGGGAATCCCGGACCGGGTGGTTATGGTGTTGTGCTTATTAAAGGAGATCATCGCAAGGAACTTTCTGAGGGTTACCGGCATACAACAAATAACAGAATGGAGTTGTTAAGTGTTGTTGTTGCACTGGAAGCTTTAAAAAATGATGGTGAACATGTTACCATCTATTCTGATTCAAAATACGTCGTTGATTCCGTTGAAAAAAAATGGGTATTTGGCTGGGAGAAAAAATATTTTTCCGGAAAAAAAAATCCCGATCTGTGGATGCGTTTTTTAAAAATATACAGAAAGCATCATGTGAAATTTGTATGGGTAAAAGGTCATGCATCCAATGCCGAAAATAATCGTTGTGATGAATTGGCGGTAGCGGCATCTTTTAGGAAGCCTTTAAAGGTTGATGTGGAGTATGAGCGAATGGGAGATGCTGAATAGTTTTTTAAACACAGAGAAAAAGGAGAAAAAAAGGGAGAAAAAAGAGATCTCTATTTTCTCCCTTTTTTTCTCCTTTTTCTCTGTGTTAAATTTTTTATAATATTAATCAGTAAGAAATCAAACTTCCACTTCCTGAAATATTTTTCGTCAGCTTATACAAACTACCCGTATAATAAATATCTCCTGTATATAGTAAAACAACATCCAGTTCCTTGTCCACATTGATCCTGCAGTCGCCTGTGGTTGAAGAGCGGATATAGAAAAGTTCTGTACGCAATTCGGAAAAATCGAGAGTAGCAACGTCATTCATATACACAAACGTCACATTTGCTTTCCCTTTAGCATGATAGTCTGCCCTTCCGATATTATTGTTTATGTGAATCTTATTTGAATTGAATAGAAAGTTGTACGTACCGGAAGCATTCCATGAGTCGAAAAAGAATTCTTCCGTACGGATCGTATCTGCACAAGTAATATTTCCTGATCCAAAGATCTCAACTTTTTCCGGATCGCGCATTCCAACTTCGACGATGTACTTGTTGCTGAAGCTACGGGTCCAGTTGCATTTGTTTTCATTACGGATGTACAAGGTGCCATTTTCGATTTCAGTAATGATGCCATCAACCAGATGTTCGCCCGCAGTTACTCTGATGAATGGCGTAGTGTCCGGATAAAGAATGATATCGACGTTATCCTTCAGGTCAAGATTAATAAAATTTCCTGCACTTCTGATCTGAGTAATCTCATCACCGGTGCTTTTCAGACAATCAAACATATGATCTTTCGAACAGTTTGTGAACGAAAAAACGAGAAGTATAAGGAGAGTAAATTTGCGCATGAATATTTTTTTGTGTTCTGTTATCTAGAATTTTTTTCCAATGCCAAATTCAACAAAATCCGCTCTTGCATAATGTGTTTTCAGGTTCATGCAAAGAAAGAACTTATCGAAATACTGTCTGACACAAATTCTGTGATAAATATTTCCATCTTCCTTCCAGCGACTAAAGAGATAATAACCCATGTTGAAAAGTAATCCTGTTTTTCCTGCTGACACTTCAATAGCTCCAAAAATTCCTGTGCGAAAGTCATCAGAAAACCCTTTCAGTTCAGCATTGACTCTTTCAAGACGGGCGGAGAGCGAGTTGTCGTAAAACCCATCGATTCCAAATCCCCAGTTACTTTTATTTCCGATTGAAAACATTCTTGAAACAGAAACAACACCGATATTATACTGCTTTCCTTCCGGAGGATAGATCTTCTTAAGACCTGCTCCAATATATGTGATCCAATTCGAAGTTTTCGGTTTCGCAATGGAAGGTGTTCTGTTAATAGCAAGCTTTTCTCCAAAATATCTGGTGTACGCAAGATTTAGTGTAGCAACATTAATTCCCAGGTTGGGAATACTGTATGAACCATTTGAATAATGAGTGATAGCGGCACTGATCTCGAGTAAAGAAAATTTCGACAATAGTTTTTCGTAATGCAAGTCAAAATGAATGATTCCATTGAGGTTGGATCCAATGGCTGCATTTTTAAAGTTGTCAGTTGAATTAAAAGTTTTTTCAACCCAACCCAGCCCGATCCCATAACGAAAGATCAGTTTATTATCCGTCTTATTATTTAAGGGGAAATCAATATAAGGATAAACTGCAATTCCATATCCAAGTTTATCAGGACTGCCTAAGTCAAAATATGCCAGAGTAATTCCTCGGCTTGGATTGAGAAAATCCCGTTCCCACTCATTTTTTCCGGAAGAAATTTTTGCCAGTGAGATCTCGAAACCGGAAATGTGTTTCTCCTGAAGAGGCACAAGAGCCGGTCTGTGTGCAATCAAAAAGCCGTGGTCTCGCCTGATGCTCCAGGAGTACTTTCCCCTTGTAGAATCAAGATCAGAAGCAAAATTCTGATGAAATAAAAACAGGAAAATGAGAAATGCTATCAGCCGGTAATTCATTTAGTTGATATTCTTTAATACATTTCTTTTATTCTCAACGTATGTCTGCAGGTATGAGATCTCTTTTGCAATATCCTCTTTTGTAAACCCTGGATTTATTTTTAACCAACGAGTTTCATTTTTATTGAAATTGATTGAAGAGGCTTCAAGTTTGGTCTGAACTTCAAGTAAAACTTCTTCGCAGATCATTTTGTAATAGTCAAAGGATCCGCCCAGAGCATCAGAAGTAATCAGGTCGACAGCTGATTTTATCGTTTTCAGGTTATAGTGATTGCCTGCATATTTTCCAAGATCTTCAAGTACAGAAAATTTATCCCAGCGGTCGACAAAAAGGTAAGCCCTTTTGTAAACGCGAATGAAATCCATTGAATCATTATTAGAGTAATAAGTGCAAAGCTTTGCAAGCACCTCGCTGCTTGAATCTGCTTCCAGTTCAAGAGCAGCTTTTACCCCTTTCTCCGGATCTTTGTCTTTCAGATTATCGAATGCAGATGCTACAACTACATGTGATTTGTCTTTAAGTAATTTTTCAAAAAGCGGAACACATTCTTCTGCTTTGTAATAAGTCTTGATCCTCTGAATTGCTGTGCTTCTGCATGCAGAAGAAGGGTCATTCATTGCTATGTCAAACATAGTTTCTTTTATAGATTCCGGTTCATTCTGACAAATAATACTTGCATAAATGAGGGCATCCTGACGGACTAACTCAGCTGAATCTTTCAGAGCCCGGCGCACCATCATAGAGCCCGGAGAATTTATTTCCTGAACGAAGCCAATCGTTGTTACTGCCTGACCTCTGTCGCGGACATATTTCGAATGATCATACAGGTAGATGGTCTCTTCTTCAGGACGATCAGTTGTGATGGTTCCAACAAGTGTTCTTTCTGCGTCTACAGAAACAAGTAAAGGTTTTTCATTTAAGGGGAATTCAAATTCCTGCGAACTTTTTGTCATTATGATCCTTTTCCGTTCAATAGAATCTTTAAAATGGAAATCAATATCAAGTGGTAATTTATACAATGGACTTTTTGTGAGGTCCTGGATCTGTTTGATCTTTATCGTTTCTTTTTTTGAAGTTTCATTCCATGAATACGATACTGTAAGTTGTGGATGCCCGCCTTTAAAAAACCACTGATTGAAAAACCAATTGAGGTCCTCGCCGGTAACTTTTTCGAATGCATGTCGAAGGTTGTCTGCCTCAGCACTTGAGAAACGATTGTCTGTCAGATAAACATTCAATCCTTTGAAAAAAGCAGAGTCGCCAAGATAACTTCGCAGCATATGTAAAATACATCCCCCTTTATTATAGGAGATCCTGTCATAGATATCTTCTGCCTCATTATATTGATAGCGGATCAATGGCGGGTCACTTTTTTCAGCAGCACGGAAATAACTCCGAAGACTTTTGTTCAGGTCGCTTTCTGCTTTTGTTTTCCCGTATTTATATTCGTTCCATAAATATTCGGAATAATTTGCAAAACCTTCATTCAATGTAATATTACTCCATGATTTGCAAGTGACGAGGTTTCCGAACCATTGATGAAAAAGTTCGTGAGCTATATAATGTTCATAGTTGTCGTCGATATTTGCACCCGGGTCCTGCTGCATATTTGTTCCATGTACGACAGCAGTTACATTTTCCATTGCTCCTGAGATGTAATCATGGACAACGATCTGACTGTATTTTTGCCATGGATAGGTGACCCCAAGCAGGTTAGAAAAGAACGTCATCATTTCAGGAGTATTTCCAAAAGCGAGCTTCGCATATTTTTCGTAAGGTGGATCTACATAGTAGCTGACTTCAATACCATTCCATTTATCTTTTACAATTGCGTAATCGCCAACACCAATAAAGACCAGATAAGGTGCCGCCGGAAGATTATTTCGCCAGTGCCAGGTATATGTGCCGTTATTATTGTTGATGGTTTCAATCAGTAATCCGTTTGAAAGAGTTTTGAAACCTGAATCGACTGTCAGAAAAATTTCGCTGGTCATCTTTTGTTCCGGTGATTCAACAGTAGGGAACCATACGGAGTTACTTTCAGTTTCGCCTTGTGTCCAGAGTTGAGTAGGACGACTTTCGTCAATACTGTCCGGGTCAACGAAGAAGAGCCCTTTATCACTTTTAAAGGAAATTTGTCCGGGAACAACTGTAGCTTCCGGTTTCGCAATGTATTCAATTGCAATTTTTATCTCTTCATTAGAATTATAAATTCTTGGAAGCCGAACGGTCAATAAGAATTGATCATAATCATATTTCAAAAGTCTCCTGTCATTACCATTGATCAATGAAACGTTCAGGATCGACATACTCCGGGCATTTAATGTAATGCTGTCAGAAGGGAAAAAATGTTGTTTCAAAGTGATTTCCGCAAGACCTTTCATTTCTTTTTCTTTCCATAGGGGTGTAAGAAAAAGTGTAGTATTGATCAGATCGACGCGTTTTGTATATGCAGCTTTGTACTCCGGAATTGCATAGAGTTTTTTTTCTTTGGTTTCATTTTTAACAGCTTGTTCCGGTGCTTTACAGGAAATGATGAAAATACCGAATGTAATCCCGAAGAGAAAGAGTTTTCGCATTTTCCAAAGATAGACTTTGAATAAAAAAAAGCCATTTTATTTCAAATATTTAAGGAGTTCTTAAGGATTATTGCCAAAATTTCTACCTTTACTTCATGTACAAGGTCACAGTAGGGGATAAATCATTTAATGTAGATTCCGAAAGCGGAAGTTTTTCTATTGAAAATAAAGCTTTTAATGCGGATGTTTTAGAATTCAAAGCCGGTAAATTTCATATTCTCAATGAGAATATATCTTATACTGCTGAGATCATTTCTTTCGACAAGGATGAAAAATCTTTCGAAATCAAGGTAAATAATACGATTTATGAAGTAAAAGTACAGGATCGTTTTGACCAGCTGCTGAGTGAAATGGGAATCGATGCTAAAGCCGGTAAAAAAATTAATGACATCAAGGCACCTATGCCGGGAATGGTTTTACAGGTCATGGTTGAAAACGGACAACAAATAAAAAAGGGGGATGCTATAGTTGTTCTGGAAGCTATGAAAATGGAAAACATCCTGAAAGCTCCTTCCGATGGAGTTGTTAAGACAGTAAAAGTTATCAAAGGGGATAAAGTAGAGAAGAATCAAGTCATGGTTTTTCTGGATTAATTTTTTGCAAAGACTTTTTATTTTATTTCAAAAAAATACCCATCAAATCTGCGGTTACGATTGTGATTTTAAATAAAGTACTTTGACCATTTATTCTACTATCGGTTTCCGGTAGTTCTGCAAGTGGGGAAAAGTATGGGGATTATGCTTGCAGGCGGGCCCTGCTCGTTATCAAACCAGTAAATTTACGAGATCAGTTTTCAGCTAGTGCTTTTGGGCTATTCAATTTAGCGCCCCGGGGCGGCCCACGCCTTGTCGGGAATGCATCAATTTCAAATAAAAAGATCGATTTACAAGAAGTTATAGGGACTATTCATTTAGAGCCCCGGGGCGGCCCATGCCTTGTCGCGAAAGCGTCAATTTCCTGAACATTGAGAATACAATGGATTTTCAGGATGTATCCATGGCTAATGATTGAAAGCTCCGTGAGGTCCATGTATTTTTTGGAAATGCGATAAAGTGTAATCAAAATAACAAAGTTCACTATCTCCATATCATGAGTTTTTGAAACGACCTCAGCTGTACTTTTCGTAAATGAGTTTGATCAGTTGATCCCATACGTAAATTTAACATTGAAAACTTCTCCCAAACTGTAATATTGAAGCCACTTTTGCATAGATTTAAAACAACTTTTCAAGTCCTTAATTAGTAAAATACAAAGGGCAATTCATATGTGAATTGCAGAACATAACAGGACAAATTTTCACATGCAAACGATCAGGATTTTCATCTTTGGAATCTTGTTTTTCCTTTTTTCAAATGGAAGAACAACTGCACAGACTTTTTCAGGAACCGGTGGTTCTATCATTACTTTAACGGATACTTCACGATTTAATATCGCAGTAAGTGGTCTGGCGAATCCAATTGATTTTACTTACGGACTGGAATCTGTTACCATAAATATTTCACATACGCAGGACAGGGATATCGATTGTTTTCTTGCGGCTCCTGATGGAACACTTATCGAACTTACATCTGACAACGGTGGAACAGGGGACAATTATACCAATACAATTTTCAAACATAGTGCTACCAATCTGATCACATCGGGAAGTGCACCTTTCAACGGAACTTACAAACCGGAAGGAGATCTTTGGCGGGTAAATAATAACCAGAATGGAAATGGGACCTGGCAATTGAGAGTGATTGATGATAATAACAACGGTGTTACTGGATCTGTTTCCAATTGGAGTGTCAAATTCAGTAATTCACCTGCAATGACATTTATATTTTCACAATCGTCGTTGCCAATTGTGATCATCAATACTAACGGACAAACTATTCCTGATGATCCCAAGATCATTGCCGATATGAAAATTATTGACAATGGGATCGGGAACAGAAATCATCTCACAGACATTCCGAATAATTATAATGGAAAAATAGCAATTGAAGTCAGGGGTTCCAGTTCACAGATGTTTCCGAAAAAATCTTTCGGTTTTGAAACACGTGACAACAGCGGACTTATTGATCTTGATACTTCATTACTCGGCATGCCTTCTGAACATGACTGGATACTAAGCGCAAATTATACCGATAAATCTTTTTGCAGGAATGTTGTTTCGTATCAGTTGGCGAATGAAATGGGTCACTATGCTGTGCGTACAAAATATGTGGATGTAGTTTTGAACGGACAATACTGGGGAATCTATGTTTTTATGGAAAGTCTGAAGCGAGATAAGAACCGTGTTGATATAAGTAAACTCGAGCGAACGGAAATCACAGCCCCGGACATAACAGGCGGATACATTCTGAAGATCGATAAAACTACAGGTAGTGGTGGAGATGGCTGGACTTCTCCATATGCACCGATCAATCATTCTAACGGACAGGATGTTTTTATTCAATATGATTATCCTTCATCTGATAGTATTGTTGCTTCACAAAAAGCGTATATCAAGTCCTACGTAGATAGTTTTGAAAATGCATTAGCCGGTCCGAATTTCCGTGATTCTGTTTTAGGATATGCAAAGTTCATTGGCAATGGCTCATGGATAGATTATTTTTTCTCGAATGAATTGAGTAAAAATGTTGATGGTTACAGGATAAGTTCATACTTATATAAAGACAAAGAAAAAACGCTGAAGGCAGGACCTGTCTGGGATTATGATATTGCATATGGAAATGCAAATTACTGCGATGGAACAGATACTACCGGCTGGGCTTATTTATTCAGTTGTACGGGCGATAGCTGGCAAGTACCTTTCTGGTGGCAGAAACTTTTACAGGATACAAATTATACCAATCAGATGAAATGCCGATGGACGGATTACAGAAGCAATGTACTCAGCTTGTCGCATATTAATTCTGTCATCGATTCAATCACTACTTTAATAGATGAATCAAAAGAATGGAATTTTAATAAATGGCCGATCTTAGGGACTTATGTCTGGCCTAATCCTTCACCTCAGCCATCTACCTATGCCGGTGAGATCCAGAACCTGAAGAACTGGATGAGTCGTCGTCTGTCATGGTTGGATGCAAATATGCCCGGAAAATGTAATTGCACTCTCAATATTGTACAGCAAAATGTTTCTTGTTTCAATACATGCGACGGACAATTGATTGCAGTAGGTACATCGCCATATCAGAAAACCTACGAATGGGATAATGGCAGTTCGGGTGATACACTCAGTGGAATGTGTTCCGGAACTCAGACTGTAACTTTTAAAGATGCTATCGGATGTACACGAACAGCAACTGCCACAATCACTGAACCTGCGGTTCTGGTACTTAATACATCAGCAGTAAATGCGCCTTGTAATGCCTCCGGTTGTGCCGGACAAGCGACAGCAAGTGTAAGTGGTGGGACAACACCGTACACTTATGCCTGGTCAAACGGACAAACTACAGCAACTGCTACAGCATTGTGTTCAGGAACATATACAGTGAATGTTACTGATGCAAAAGGTTGTTTGAAGACTTCAACAGTTACGATTAATAATCCTTCTTCACCGATTGTTACTTTAAATTCAGCTACTAATCCGACTTGTTTCAATCAAGCGAATGGATCAGCTTCGGTGAGTGTGACAGGTGGAGTTGGACCGTATACTTATAGCTGGTCGCCAAGTGGCGGAAATAATTCTTCAGCTTCAAATTTAGCGGCAGGAAATTATGTTGTGACAGCAACAGATGCTACCGGTTGTCCGACAAGCTTTAATGTAACTTTAACTCAGCCAACTTCAATTGCATTATCAGTAACTGCAAATAATGTAAGATGTTTTGGAGCAAGTACAGGTTCAGCGCTTGCAAGTGCAAGCGGTGGAACAGGTGCTTATCAGTTTACATGGTTGCCAAGTGGAGCTACGGGTGCGCAGATCAATAATTTGCCTGCAGGAAATTATTCTGTCAGAGTAACTGATGCCAATAATTGTTCACGAACAGAACCTGTAACTATAACTCAAGCACCTTTGATCAATGCAAATATTTCTTCGACGGTTGTAAATTGTAATAATGGAAATGATGGAAGTGCGTCTGTTATTGCTTCAGGTGGAACAGGAAGTTTGACATATTTATGGAATCCGGGATCGCAAACAACCAATAGCATTTCAGGACTTACTCCGGGAACGTATAGTGTTGCAGTCCGAGATAGTTTTGGATGTACCGTCAACCAGAGTTTCACACTTACAAATCCACCTTTACTGACTGCAAGTACTTCATCAACAACTTCGATCTGTACTTCAGCAACAGGTAGTGCACAGGTGAGTGCTTCCGGTGGAACAGGAACATATTCATATTTATGGCAACCTAATGGCCAGACAACTGCTTCAATAAATAACATCATTGCAGGGAATTATTCTGTGACAGTCACAGATCAGCGTGGTTGTACGGTCAATCCTTCTGTGATCGTAAACAGCGCAAGCGGAATGACGGTGAATGTTGCAAACCTTTCTAATGTCAGTTGCTTTGGCGGAACAAATGGAGCTGCAACTGTCAGTGTTACAGGAGCGAAATTGCCAATGACTTTTGAATGGTCGCCTATCGGTGGAACAGATTCATCAGCGACGAATTTACCAGCCGGAGTTTATTCAGTTGAGATCAATGATGACAACGGTTGTACAACAATTCAGCAAATAACAATTCAGGAGCCTGATCAGCTGATCGTTTCTGCAACCCAGGATAGTCTTACGTGTTTTGGCGGAAATAATGGTCGTGCTACAGCAAATGTAACCGGTGGAACAGCGCCTTACACTTATCTATGGTCGCCTTCCGGTGGAGTAAATTCTGTTGCCAATAATCTGATTGCAGGAAACTATACAGTAAATGTAACTGATGCAAACAATTGTTCATCGACACAATCGGTTTCAGTATTGCAACCTACACGGGTTTCTGCAACATCTTCTGTTGTGAATTCAACATGTGGAAATGGAAATGGTTTTATACGGATCAATCCATCGGGCGGAACAGCGCCATATTCATATTCATGGAATCCATTTGTATCAACCGCTGATTCAGCGTATGATCTGATGCCGGGAAATTATTCTATAACGGTGATTGATGCAAATGCTTGTTCACGCTCAGTTAGTGTGACAGTAAGTACAACATCGTTGCCTGAAGTTACTGTTGCTTCTATGACTGAAACTTCCTGTAATTCTACTGACGATGGATCGATCATTTTATCTACGACCGGCGGAACAGGAACACTTATTTATTCATGGTTACCTGATGTTTCAAATTCATCTTCAGCAACACAGATCCTAGGTGGAATTTATTCCATTGTTGTAACGGATGCAATCGGTTGTCAGGATAGCATTGGCGTGATCCTGCCGGAGCCTTCTCCATTGGGCGCACTGATGATTCCGTATGATGCAAGTTGTTATGGCGTGAATGATGGAAGAATAGTTGCTCACGTCGGTGGCGGTACATCGCCATATACTTATCTGTGGACGCCAGGTGCACAGGTAACTGATTCAGCAATTAATTTGTCGCCCGGAACATATAGTGTTTTGATGACAGACTCCAGAGGTTGTACAGCAATAGCTTCAGCAACAGTTCAGTCGCCCGATTCATTATCGATTACATCCACTGCAACATTGCATACCTGTTATTCAGAATGCAATGGATTTGCAGAATTGAATGTAAGCGGAGGTTCGGCGCCATATTCTTATTTGTGGTGCAATAGTTCCACCGATGCATCGATCACAAATGCATGTGCCGGAATCTGTACAGTGCAGATCTCTGATGCAATGGGTTGTATAGAGAACAGACAATTTACTTTTACGCAAGACGATTCATTGACACTTGTAACATCTCATACCAATGCAAGTTGTATATCATGCTCAGATGGTACAGCAGATGCAACTGTAAGTGGTGGATTCCCGCCATATAGGTATTCATGGACACCGGGTAATTTTACAACAGCGTCTATTAGCGGATTAACTTCAGGAACTTATTTTGTCTGCATAACCGATTCAAATGCTTGTGTTAAATGTGATTCAGTGATCGTTCTCGAACCCGGAACTGCAACTGAAGTCATCAAAGGAAATAATTCTCCGCTCTATGTTTATCCGAATCCGGCCGGCGACTATGCTGTCTTTGCATTTATGACAAACTTCTATCAGTCTGTTTCTATAAAAATTTACGATGTGACCGGCAAGCTTGTAAAAACGGTCTTTGATGATGAAATTGATAGTGGGGAACATTTGATCCGGGTTGAAACACGTGAATTGGTGCCGGGAGTTTATTATTATGCTTATAGTAACAGAACTTCGGTTAAAACCGGAGCATTGATTATTAGTAAGTAAAATCCGGATGCAAATTTCCGGTGAAAAGTAAGAGAAAGATAAGTATCCTGCGGGATTTCTGATTACGAATCTTCAAATACGAAATTCTCCATTCTTCATTTGCTTGGCAATCGTAAAAAGTGTAAAAATATCCCTTTCTCCTCTTGATTATTCCCTTCGAATACATTAGGTTTGGTACCAAAGTCCAAAGAAAAGATGCGGAATATTATATTAGTCCTTGGTTTGTTGATTTTTTCATTTTCATCACAAGCGCAAAAATTAAAGGGAGTAATCAAAGATGATTCAAATAGTGAAAGCATCATAGGTGCATCCGTTTCGATCAAAGGAACAAACATTGGTGCAAGTACAGATGTTGACGGCCGATTTGAGTTGGATGTAACCGGTCAGACAGCTCCAATCACCATTGTCATTGCATCCATTGGTTATGCCACACAGGAATTGGTCGTAACCGATTTTGCAAAAGAGTTGAACGTAAAAGCTTCTGCAAAGAAAGTTGACCTGAAGGATGTAACGATCACCGGTAGTCGTGTATCTGAAAAACAAAAAGAAGCTCCGCTTACAGTTGAAAGTATCGATATAATTGCCATCAAGCAAAGTGCGCAAAATTCTTTTTATGAAGCGCTAGGTACATTAAAAGGTGTGGATCTAACAAGTGCATCACTTGGATTTACAATTGTGAACACAAGAGGTTTCAACAGTACTTCCCCTGTCCGTTCATTGCAACTAATAGATGGAGTCGACAACCAGTCGCCCGGATTGAATTTTTCATTGGGAAATTTTTTAGGTTCGAGTGAACTGGATGTTTTGAAAGTGGAACTGATTGCCGGAGCCAGTTCTGCATATTATGGTCCGAATGCTTTCAATGGTGTTATTTCCATGACCACAAGAAGTCCGTTTGTAAAACCGGGACTTGAAGTTTCATTTAAAGCCGGAGAAAGAGACTTGATGGAAACTGCTGTGCGCTGGTCACAGGCATTCAAAGATAAAAACGGTGATGACCGATTTGCATACAAAGTAAATCTCTTTTTTATGCGGGCTCATGACTGGGAGGCAAACAACATGAGTGCAACTCCGGATTCACCTGATGGTCCGGGAAATCCCGGAGGTTATGATGCTGTCAATGTTTATGGCGATGAATATTATGCAACCAGTAATTATAATGCTGTCCCTAGGCTCCGCCCCGGCGTGATGACCTATTATCGCACAGGTTATGCAGAAACTGATCTGGTAGATTACAATACTGAAAATTTTAAATCATCTGTTGGACTTCATTACAAAACGAAATCGAAAAATGAAATTATTTTAAACTCTGCATTTGGTGCAGGTACTACAGTTTATCAAGGTGATAACAGATTTAGTTTGAAAGACATTTTGTTTTTTCAGCATCGACTTGAGTATCGTAAGGAAAATAAATTCTTTATCAGAGCATATACTACGAATGAAGATGCTGGAAAATCTTACGATGCATATTTTACAGGGCTTCTTTTGCAGAAAGCTTCTAAAGACGATTATGTATGGAGTACAAACTACGTAGGTTTTTGGTCTTTGCCGCAAAGTAATTACTATAATAAATTAAAAGCACTTCCCGGATTTCCAATCCCGCCGGCATTTGGTGATCCTGATTACGACAGGCTGTATGCTGAATACCTTGCAGCGATTAATCCTTTTCTAATGAATAATTATTACGATACGTTGCAGCTTTATCATAACGCTGCCCGGGCTTATGCTGATGAGTTTACAAGTGTTTCTCAAAAAGCAATACCATTTTTTGAACCTGGTACACAAAGATTTGATTCACTCTTCAATGTCATTACTTCCAGCAGGTCATTTACACAAGGCGGTTCTAAGTTTTATGATAAATCTCGTTTAGTCCATGTACAAGGTGAATATAAATTTACTCCAAAATTCGGAGACGTTATCTTAGGTGGAAATTACAGAAAATACCTTCCACAATCTGATGGAACAATTTTCAGTGATACTTCCGGTAGGAAAATCGAAAATTATGAATATGGATTTTATAGTGGTTTAGAGAAAAAAGTTCTTAAAGAAAAATTGAAGATCAATCTTACTCTTCGCGCTGACAAAAACCAGAACTTTGATATGTTGTTCAGCCCGGCTGCTTCGCTTGTTTATACTATTGATCCCAAAAATGTCGTCCGGCTCTCGTTTTCCTCAGCCATCCGAAATCCTACATTAACGGATCAATACCTTTACTATAATGTTGGTCGTGCTAAACTGCTGGGAAATATTACCGGCTATGATTCATTGGTAACAATTCCTTCACTACGCGATTATCTATCCGGTTTTCCTGATCTTGATAAATTGAGGTATTTTAATATCGGTCCCGTTAAGCCTGAAAAAGTGAAGACATTTGAAGTTGGATACAGGGCTTCTCTTACTAAAAATCTGTATGCTGATGCCAATTTTTACTATAGCATCTATACTGATTTTATCGGTTATGTTGTAGGTGGAGACGTAACAACCAGCACCTCACCATTGGGTGGTGATTTTCTGGAATTGAATGATATATTCAGAATTGCCAGTAATTCGCAGGATGAGGTCAACTCACAAGGCTTCAGCATAGGACTTAATTATTTCATTGGAAAATTCTTCAGCATTAGTGGAAATTACTCATGGAATGAATTAAACAAGCAAGGATCTGATGACCCGATCATTCCTGCATATAACACTCCAAGAAACAAATACAATCTTGGTTTCGGTGGAAGAGATATCGAAGGAATGTTGTTCAACAAGATCAAGATTTCGAACTGGAGTTATAACATCAACTATAAATGGATCCAGGGATTTTTATTTGAAGGGTCGCCTCAGTTTACCGGAGAGATCGAAAGTTATGATATTGTCGATGTCCAGATCAGTAAAAAAGTCCCTGGTTGGAAATCAGTATTCAAAGTCGGCGCATCCAATCTTATGAATAATATGCATTATGAAGTTTATGGCGGCCCTTTGGTCGGACGATTGGCTTATGCCTCTATTATCGTAACATTGAATTAATTCAATTGCTTGATCTTGCAAAGGCCCTCAATATTGGGCCTTTTTTTGTTTAATAGAGCAATCTGTCATGTTTTTTATCGTCTTTTTTTGTTTATTTTTACAACACCAAAAATCTGACTATGAAAAAAAATCTACTAAAATTGTCAATGCTGGCAATTGCTTTGTTTGCTACACAGACAATGAATGCGCAGCGTTATCTTTCTGAAGTGTTCACTGATGTTTCAGTGACTTCAAATGTTGTTTATGGAAATAACATAACTATTTTTCCTACTGGTGTTCCAACTGCCCAGGACCTGGTAATGGATGTGTATCAACCTGTTGGTGATGCAGCTCCGGTGCGCCCTCTTATTGTTTATCTGCATACAGGAAGTTTTGTCCCTGCGGTTTTCAATCAAAACCCTACAGGTGGCAAAAGTGATTCAGCAGCAGTAGAAATGTGTATGCAATTTGCTAAACGCGGTTATGTTGTAGCTAGTGCTACATATCGCCAGGGTTGGGTTCCTACTGATCCTGACCAGGACGTTCGTACCGGGACATTACTGATGGCAGTTTATCGTGCAATACAGGATGCTAAAGTTTGTGTGCGTTATTTTTACGAAGATGCAATGACAGCAGGAAATACTTTTGATGTTGATACAAACAACATCATTCTTGCCGGACAAGGAACAGGCGGATATATTGCAATGGCTTATGCAACTCTTGACAAGCCATCTGAGATCCAGTTACCGAAATTCTTATCGAATACTACAAATGCAACTTATGGATTCCAGATCGGCCAGCCATATGTGAATCAAGCTGCCCTGGGTGATTTTGATGCTTATGGTGGTATTCCTCAGTTGAATAATCCAAATAACCATGTCGGTTACAGTTCAAGAGTTAGCTTCGTTGTAAATATGGGTGGTGCACTTGGTGATAGCTCATGGTTAGAAGCGGGCGATGCTCCTATGGTAGCTTTCCATGTTACCAATGATCCATTTGCTCCTTATGGTGATGGACCAGTTTATGTTCCTACGACACCTCCTCAATTTGT
This sequence comes from Bacteroidota bacterium, assembly GCA_049363815.1. Lineage (GTDB taxonomy): Bacteria > Bacteroidota > Bacteroidia > AKYH767-A > 2013-40CM-41-45 > JADKIH01. The sequence goes on along the minus strand of JBMQEM010000124.1, from coordinate 29,527 downwards.
TGTTGACGTAAGCGGAAGTCAGACAGTGATCACAAAATCAAACTTATTGGGAAACAATGCATGTTTCAATCTTGCAGGTTTTACTGATCCATACACATTAGCTGCAAATGCAAATAATGGCGGCGAAGATGGTTTATTCCCTTTCCTCAGACCAACACCTCCTTTCGCTCCCGGTGAAGCAGGTCCGTGGGAATGGTATGACTCAACAGCTTTAACTGTTTATGCTCAGGCGGTAGGATTATCAGCATCTGCCGGAACTCAGGCATATATGAATGGATTGGGTACTAACCCTGATATGTCTAAAGCTAAAGCGCTTGCATACATTGACACTATTCAGAATTATGTAAATCCTCGTATTGTTTATTGTCTTGGATTACCTGATGGAATTTCAGAATCACTTTTGAACAAAGTTGTTTCTGTTTACCCGAACCCTGCTTCATCACAATTCACTGTTTCTGCTGATGGAACGAACCTGAATCTGAAGTCAGTTGAACTTGCTGATATTACAGGAAGACTTATCTGGAAAAAAGACAATCTTACAGGATCTAATTCAACTTTCCCAAGAGGAAATCTGTCGAATGGGATCTACATTGTCAGAATTGCAACAGACAAAGGAACAGTTAGCAAAAGAATCTCTCTTCAATAACACTTTTTTTTCTTTGAAAAAATAAATCAAAGAGGAAGAATTTTGAAAAAGGCGGCTATCAAATCGATAGACCGCCTTTTTTTATTATCTTTCTCTCAAAATTGATCCTGATGAATAAAGTTTACTTACTACTTCTTACAACATTGCTATTTGTTTGTAAAGCGCAAGCACAACTGGTTGATTGTTCTTCCGGAAGATTTGATACAGAGGTTTTTTCTGCTTTTGATACTACATTGAATGTATCTTATGGAGAAAACCTGGACTATAACGGAATTAATACAGACTTAACTCTTGACATCTACCAGCCGCAAGGAGATACAATGGCTCAAAGACCTTTAATAGTCTGGGTTCATGGTGGCAGTTTTCTGAGTGGAACAAAAAATGATCTTGATGTACAAAGATTGTCAGAACATTTTGCAAGAAGAGGCTATGTATGTGCATCAATAAATTACAGACTGGGCATTAGTTTTCCATACAATGAAGCAAATACTACATCAACTGTATATCGTGCTGTGCAGGATCTAAAAGCAGCCATCAGATTTTTCAGGAAGGATGCAGCTACATCAAATGAGTACAAGATTGATCCCAATATTATTTTTGCAGGAGGTAGTTCAGCCGGTGCGTTTACTGCCTTACATCTTGCCTACTTAAATGAATACAGCGAACTCCCATCGACAATCGATACTGCACTCTTAGGAGATATAGAAGGTAATTCCGGAAACCCCGGTTATTCTTCAGAAGTAAGAGCCGTAGTTGATCTTTGTGGTGCTTTAGGTGATAAAACCTGGATGAAAATAACAGATGTTCCTGTCGTAACAATGCATGGAACAGTTGATGCTGTCGTACCATATGCAACTGCTATAATAAACTTGCTTGGAGTTTTCCCTATCATGCAAGTCGATGGCAGTTATTCCATTTCTGCCTATGCCGATTCAATTGGAATTACAAATCAGATGTACACTTACTTTGGTGCTGATCACGTTCCTTACTATTCAAATGTTGCTTACATGGATACAACAGTTCGCTTCGTCAGCAACTTTTTGTATTCGCAATTAGGATGTACCCCTTCGGATCCCAATCCGCTGCCGAATACTTTCAATCTCAATACAGCAGTGAATGAGGTCGAGCATTCTTTTGAAATGTATCCGAATCCGGCAACGACAGATCTGGTATTGGAATTAAAAAATAGTTCAGAGAAAATTTCTTCGATCAGAATTTATGACCTTTTAGGTAAAGAAGTTTTTTCGCATAAAACAAATACCTCAAAAAGTATCATAAATGTTTCTTCTCTTTCCGGAGGGTCGTACTTTGTGTCAATTCAAATTCGGGATCGGATAGTGGTGAGGAAGCTGATTCGTAATTAAAAAATTAAACACAAGGGCACTAAATTCACAAAAGAGCACGGAATTGGCGTTTTATTAAATTCCGTGCTCTTTTGTGATCTAAGTGTTCTTGTGTTAAAAAGATTGTTTTCAGCCTTTTTTTATTTTCCTGCACAAAACAATTCCCTTCAATATTTCAATTGAATTTGTCCCCCCGAAAAGGTATGTTTGCACCCTAATATCACATCAAGTTATGAGTCAAATGGAGCAAGAAGGCAGAATTAAGGTAGGAATCACCTGCGGCGATATAAATGGCGTCGGACTGGAAGTCATTCTGAAAACTTTTCTGGATAGCAGAATGCACCAGGTTTGCACTCCTGTCATTTATGCAAGTAACAAGATGGTCTCCTTACACAGAAAGCTCCTGAACTTTACCGATTTTCAATACATCACCGTAAAAAGTTCTGATGAGATCATTCTCAGAAAAACCAATGTCATTAATTGCTGGGAAGAAGATGTTCATGTGGAATTCGGTCAGGTAAATGCTGATGGCGGAAAATATGCTTTACTTTCTTTGCAACATGCAATCGCTGATCTTAAGGCAAATAAAATTGATGTCCTTGTCACTGCGCCCATCAACAAAAGCAACATTCAGTCCGATCAATTCCGTTTCAACGGACACACAGAATATTTAGCAGAAGAATTCAATGCTCCTGATCACTTGATGTTTTTAGTCAGTGAGAATTTAAAAGTCGCTGTTGTTTCAGGACATATTCCTGTGAAAGATGTTGCAGCAACATTGTCAATTGAAAAGATCACAAAGAAGATCCGCCTGATGAACGCTTCATTGAAACGGGATTTCGGTATCCGGAAACCAAAGATCGCTGTACTTGGATTGAATCCACATGCAGGTGATGCAGGACTTATTGGCAAGGAAGAAACTGAAATTATAATTCCGGCTGTCAAAAAATGTTTTGACGATAAATTGTATGTCTATGGCCCGTATTCGGCAGATGGATTTTTTGGTTCAGGTACTCATCGCAAATTTGATGCTGTACTTGCAATGTATCACGATCAGGGATTGGTTCCTTTCAAAGCATTGAATTTTTCAAGTGGTGTCAATTTCACAGCAGGCTTACCGGTTGTCCGGACATCTCCCGATCATGGAACCGCATATGATATTGCAGGGAAAGGTGAAGCCAGTGAAGAGTCATTCCGTGAAGCTGTTTACACTGCCATCGATGTACTTGCCAAGCGCGAAGAATACGATGAGATCAATGCGAATCCGCTGGCGTTCTCTAAGCAGACGAGTGACAGATAAGATCGCAAGCTGATTTGCGATTCAAAAATAGTTTAAAATGTTTAAGGGGTTTAAGGTGTATCAAAACACTTTAAACCCCTTAAACATTTTCAACCACTATAGTAAACTATAATTCAAAATTCTCGAATTAGCGTGAACTGACAAAGTCAACAAGGAACCTAACCCCAACTCCCGTTCCACCTTTTCCCCGATAACTCGAAGGAGAATGAAGATACGACGGCCCTGCAATATCAAAATGCATCCATGGGTAATCGGTATAACGTTGTAAGAATTTTCCCGCAGTGATTGATCCTCCTATCGGACCACCAATGTTTTTCATGTCAGCAATGTCCGACTTGATCAGATCATCGTACTCATCCCAGAATGGGAATTCAGCCAGGCGTTCGTAAACACGATTTGCACTTCGGTTCAATTTTATTCTTTGTTCATCAGTTGCTGTTCCCATGCAAACTATTCCATACGGTCCGACAGCAGCAGCAGCGGCTCCTGTAAGCGTTGCAAAGTCGAGTACTAATTCCGGTTTGAATTTTTTTGCATAGTGTAAGGCATCGGCAAGGATCAGGCGGCCTTCAGCATCCGTATTCAGAACTTCAACGGTATGTCCGCTCATCATTGTGATCACATCTCCGGGAGTATAGGCATCCTCTGCAACACGATTATCGGTTGCAGGAACCAGAGCGATGACATGAACCGGTAATTTCGATTTTGCAATGGCATACATAGCAGAACCGACAGCAGCACCTCCGGCCATATCGCTTTTCATATAATCCATTGAGTTTGGTGTTGGCTTCAGGCTATATCCGCCTGTATCATAAACAACACCTTTACCAATGAATACGATCGGTTTTTTATTCTTAGCATTCTTTGGTTTGTATTCCATCACTGTGAATGTCGGCGGTTGTACACTGCCTTTATTGACAGAGAGTAGTCCACCCATTTTAAGTGATTTAATTTTCGCTTTATTGAAGACTGTCACCTTGAAACCGGCTTCTCTTCCCATTGCAACAAACTCTTTTGAAAGTTGTGTGGCAGTAAGAAAATTCTGTGGTTCATTTACCAGTGTGCGGGCGCGTAAAACCCCGTCAATCATATTCTGTAAATTTTTTACCTGCACACCTTGCAGCCCTTTGCTCTTGATAGCGATCTCCCGCATAGAGTTCAATTCTTTCTTTTTACCCTGACGATATTTCAGGAACTGGTAATTTCCAAGAGCAATTCCTTCTGCTACAGCCATAGCCAGATTTGGGTTTTCTCCAAGATCTGCAATGACCACCCGGCGCTGTTTATGCCTGTTCAGGGAGGTCAAAAAAGTATCGCCAATTCGCCGGCATAGTTCCAGCAAAATATCGGTATCTTTTGAATAATCAGGCTGATAGATGCAGATCAAACGCTTGTATTGATTGATTACAATGCTTTTTTTGTCAGCTTTCAGCTCATTTTTAATAAATTCAGATTCAGTGGTAGAAAAAAGACCGGAAGGGACACTTCCTTTGTCATCCAATAGTAAAATGATGGAATCTGCAGTTTTGTATGAAGGTGTTAATACGATTGTGGTCTGCATATATTGTTGTATTTTTGAAGTGCGGAAATTAGGTAAAATATTTTTCAACTAACCAATAAAGAGAATAATACTCTCCGGACGAAAAAATTTCCGCACGAATTATGGTTTCAGATCAACTCTTAAAAAGAGCACTTCAATTCGATTTCCTGACGGCCGAAGAAGGTCAGTTTCTCTATGAAAATGTACCGACTGCCGAGTTAATGGATGTGGCTTTCAGTATGCGAAAAACATTGCATCCTGATAATTATGTTACGTGGATCATTGACCGGAATCTGAATACTACAAATGTGTGTATTGCCAATTGTAAATTCTGTAATTTCTATCGTATCCCCGGACATGCAGAGTCGTATATCACTACTATTGAGCAATATAAAGGTAAGATAGAAGAGACTTTCAGGTATGGTGGTGAGCAATTACTTCTACAGGGCGGGCATCATCCGGATCTAGGAATCGACTATTATGCAGGATTATTCCGTGAATTGAAAAAACTCTTTCCGAAATTAAAGTTACATGCACTTGGGCCACCTGAAATTGCCCATATCACAAAACTTGCCGGGACAACTCATACTGAGGTCTTACGTACCTTACAGGAAGCCGGCCTGGATTCATTGCCCGGTGCCGGTGCAGAAATTCTCAATGACCGGGTTCGTCGCCTGATCTCAAAAGGGAAATGCTCCGGTCGGGAATGGCTGGATGTAATGCGTGCGGCTCATCAGTTAAATATAACAACATCAGCAACAATGATGTTCGGACATATAGAAACGGTAGCAGAACGATTTGAACATCTGGTCTGGCTCAGGCAAGTTCAGAGTGAAAAGCCAAAGGACGCCAAAGGCTTTATTGCATTCATACCATGGCCTTTTCAGGATGAAGGAACTTTACTGAATCGGATTAAAGGCGTGCATAACACGGTTACCGGCGAAGATTACATCCGTACTATTGCCATTAGCCGGATCATGCTTCCCAATATTCAGAACATCCAGGCAAGCTGGTTAACCGTAGGTAAAGAAGTAGCGCAGATCTGTCTGCATGCCGGAGCTAACGATTTCGGATCGATCATGATCGAAGAAAATGTGGTTTCAGCAGCAGGAGCACCGCATCGGTTTACATCAAACGGAATTCAGGAAGCGATTCGCGAAGCCGGATTTATTCCTAAATTGAGAACGCAACAATATGAACACCGTCCGCTACCGGAAGTTATGGAGCAACAAGTGATAAATTATTAAGTAATATAACCAGACCTATGAGGATGAAACAACTTCGTTTCTATCTTTTATTATTTTCTCTGATCTCATTTGGGAAAAATGTTTTTGCTACTCATAACAGGGCAGGTGAAATTACCTATGAATGGATCGGTACGGCCCCGAATGATTACAAATACAGGATTACGATTATTACTTATACAAAAAGATCTTCAGTTAACGTTGACAGACCCCGGTTGGATTCAGTATACCTTGGTGATAATAATACTCCAACGGTTTTTATCAGAAGTCAGCAGATTCAGATTCCGAATGAAGACATTAATAAAAATGTCTATGTAAAGGAACATACATATTCAGGAAATGGTCGCTTCGTCATTCATTTTACTGACCCAAACAGAAATGAAGGTGTGGTCAATATCCCGAATTCTGTGGATGTACCATTTGAAGTTCAAAGTGAACTGATCATTAATCCATATCTTGGAAATAACAGTTCGCCGGTTCTAACCTATCCACCCATTGATAAAGGATGTGTGAACAGGATCTTTATTCATAATCCAGGCGCTTTTGATCCTGATGGTGATAGTCTTTCCTATGAATTGGTGCAATGTAATGCCGCTTTCGGAGTCCCTGTTCCCGGTTATACATTTCCAAACGCCTCGAATTCATTTGCATTGAATCCAACAACCGGTGACCTTGTGTGGGATTCTCCGGCGACTCCCGGTGAATACAATGTGGCATTCCACATCAACCAATATAAGAGGGGTGCTTTTGCAGGTTATGTTCGACGGGATATGCAGATCCTCATTGGAGAATGCACTAACAACCCGCCTTTCATAGAAGTGGTTTCTGATACCTGTGTTCTTGCAGGTGATACATTGCGTTTCGATATGACAGCAATTGATCCTGATCGTAATCTTGTGGAGATCTCTGCATTCGGTGCAGTATTCGATAGTGCATTAGTTGGTGGCGATCCTGCAATCTTTTTCAGAACCACTGTTCCGAATAATGACACAGTCGTAGGTCGTTTTGAGTGGGCTGCAAAATGTCATCATGTTCGTTCAAGTCCGTATACAGTTCAATTCAAGGCCCGCGATGTTCAACCGGTCGACAGCATTGCACTCGTTGCATTGAAAACTACAACCATAAGAGTAATTGCTCCCGGACCTGCTTCAGTAACTGCTGTTGCGAATGGAAATGCAATTGATCTTTCATGGAGTCTTTCTCCATGTAGTGAAGCGATCGGATATCACATCTATCGTCGAACAAATGCTTATCCGGGTACCATCGAATGCCCATGTGATAATGGTGCGCCGTCTTATACAGGTTATCAATTGATAGAGACTCTGAATTCAATTGACTCTGTAAATTTCTCAGATAGCAATAACGGACAAGGACTGGCAATCGGAGTAGAGTATTGTTATATCATCACGGCATTCTTTGCTGACGGATCTGAGAGTTGTGCTTCACCACAGACTTGTGCAACATTGAAAAAAGATCTTCCTGTCATAACTCATGCAGATGTGACTTCAACAGATGCATTGACCGGTACAGTTTATGTTGACTGGAGTAAACCAACTGAACTCGATACTATCCAGTTTCCCGGACCTTATGAATACAGAGTTTTCCACTCACCGGATTTTCTTGGAAATAATTTCACGCAGATTGCTGTTTTAAATGATCTTAATGATACTACAGTTGTTGATGCCAATATCAACACCGTCGCAGGACCATGGTCTTATAAAGTTGATCTGTATTATAACAATTCCGGAGTGCCAACTTTAAAAGGAAGTTCAACCAATGCGTCTACAATTTTCTTAAGTATCAGTCCGACCGACAACCGTTTGAATTTAACATGGGAAGAGTTTGTTCCATGGACAAATACATCATACGATATTTTCAGATTCAATAATTCTACTTTGGTTTTTGATTCAATTGCAACCGTAACAACAAACCAGTATTCCGATACCGGTTTGGTGAATGGAGATCAGTATTGTTATTATATCAGGTCGTTAGGCAGTTATTCAAGATCAGGAATTGATTCAGTTTTGTTGAATAGGTCGCAGCAATTATGTGCAGTTCCGGTTGACAATATTGCGCCATGTGCAACAGATCTTGAAGTGTTATCAGATTGTATCAATAATTCAAATTCTCTTTCATGGGTAAATCCAAATTTGGTTTGTTCTGATGATGTTCTGAAATATTACATTTACTATTCGCCGGTTGATTCATTGAATTTCGAACGTATTGATTCAATCCTTGATCCGAATGTAACATCATACCTGCATTATGATTTAGAGATCATTTCGGGATGTTACAAAGTCACAGGAATCGATTCTGTCGGGAATGAGACTTTGAATGCAATTGCAGTATGTATCGATACCTGTCGTCAATATGTTTTACCTTCTGTCTTTACACCGAATGGAGACGGCAGCAATGATATCTTCCACCCATGTGATAGTACCACTGATGCCCAGTATCAGTCTACTACTTGTCCTCCTTATAAGAATGTAAAGGAAATAGATATGAAGATCTATAATCGTTGGGGTAAGATTGTTTATGAAACAAAAGACAAAGATGTACTCTGGGATGGAAAGGACATGGAGTCAAAAGCAGATTGTGTAAGCGGCGTATATTTTTATACTTGCAAAGTCTATTTCTATCGTATATTTGGCGAGGATGTTCAGGAATTGCATGGAACGATCCAGTTGATACGCAATAATTGATCTGATATGTTTACCGGTATTGTTGAAAGTATGGCAGAAGTATGTGCAATCCGAAATGAAGGCACTAATGTCCGCTTTACATTGAAATGTGCTTTTACTTCTGAATTAAAGATCGATCAGAGTCTGGCTCATAATGGTGTCTGTCTGACAGTTGTAAATATCAATGAGAATAAATACGATGTTGTTGCCATTCATGAAACACTGATACGTACAAATCTTGGTGTCTTAAAAGTAGGTGACAAAGTAAACCTGGAGCGATGTATGCAAATGAATGGTCGACTTGATGGACACATTGTTCAAGGACATGTCGACACAACAGCCAGGGTTGAAAGGATCATTTCAGAGAATGGCAGTTGGAGAATCTATTTTTCTTACGTTCCTTCACCGGAATATATCACAGTTGAAAAAGGATCCGTATGTATAAATGGAGTCAGCTTAACTGTTGTTGATTCAGGAAAAAATGATTTCTCAGTAGCGATCATTCCCTACACTTGGGAAAACACAAATTTCCATTCCTTGAAACCCGGCGATGATGTGAATATTGAGTTTGATATTATTGGGAAGTATGTGGGGAAATTTTTGTCTTTAACTCATAATTAATAACCGGTTTCTATAAAAAAAGTATCTCCTTACCACTTACGACTCACTAGATAGAATGAAAATCACCGAACATCTTTCCTCTAACAAAAATAAAACACTATTCTCAGTTGAAATCCTTCCTCCTTTAAAGGGGAAGAGTATCAGGAGTATTTACGACATCCTGGATCCTATAATGGAATTCAAGCCGTCGTTTGTTGATGTAACCTATCATCGTGAAGAGTATGTATATAAGAAACGGGATAATGGTTTGCTTGAAAAGTTCTCGATCAGAAAACGTCCCGGAACTGTGAGTATTTGTGCAGCTATTCTCAATCATTACAACGTTGATCCGGTTCCGCATATCATTTGCGGAGGATTTTCCAGGGAAGAAACGGAGAATGCTTTGATAGAATTAAGTTATCTGGGAATTGATAATTTACTTTTATTGAGAGGGGATGCAATAAAAAGTGAGTCTGCGTTTGAACCGCATTTAGGTGGACATAAATTTGCGCTTGATCTGGTACAGCAGGTTTCCAATATGAATCGTGGTGTATATCTTGATGAGGAATTGCAGGAAGTGACAGCGTCGGATTTTTGTTTTGGAGTTGCAGGTTATCCTGAGAAACATTTCGAAGCACCGAATCTCAAAACGGATCTTCGTTACCTGAAAGCAAAAGTTGATGCTGGTGCGTCTTTCATTGTTACCCAAATGTTTTTCGACAATAAAAAATATTTTGAGTTTGTAGAAAAGTGTAAGGAGAATGGAATTAATGTTCCGATCATACCCGGATTAAAACCAGTAACAACAAAAAAACAAACTACCGTTCTTCCCAAAATTTTTCATGTTGACTTACCTGAAGAACTTGCCGATGCAATCGACAAATGCAAGAACGATAAAGAAGTTAAAGAGCTCGGAATAGAATGGTGCACCAACCAATCCATCGAACTAAAAAATGCCGGTGTCCCATGCTTACATTACTACACCATGGGCAACGCCGAAACCACCTGCAAAATCGCGAGCAAGGTATTTTGATGCTTCTTTAGTGTTTTTTTAATTAGTGAAACGCAGCTTAAGTACAATTTTCAATTTCATTCATCAGTATTTTTGTCTGATGTCAGAAAATGAAATTTCATATTTAATTCGTGGTGCAATCTTTAAAGTTTATAATAAACTAGGGCCAGGGCTATACGAAGCTGTCTATATTTTAGCACTAAAGCATGAATTGGAAAAAGTAAAACTTAATGTAAAACTTGAAGTAGGTATTCCGTTTATTTATGATACACAAAATTTGGATTTAGGTTATAGAATGGATATGCTAGTTGAAAATAAAGTTATAATCGAAGTAAAGTCTGTGGAGCATTTAGCAGAAGTTCATCACAAGCAAGTTCTTACTTATTTAAGACTGTCAAATTTGAAGCTTGTAATTTTGGTGAATTTTAATGTGAACGAAATTAATAATGGCATTTTTCGTAAAGTAAATAATCTTTAAATAATCACTTGCTACTTTTAATGTTCGATAAGATAGCCATTTAAATAAAAAAATTCCCGCAGATTCCGCAGATGAAGGCGCAGATAAATTCGCAGATTTGCGATGGTTAATTTTTTACTGCTTAAAAGGAAATTCCGAAATTATTTTATGATCAATGCAAGGCTGGTTAATGAATAGGATCCGATCTGCGAATTTATCTGCGCCTTCATCTGCGGAATCTGCGGGAAAAAAAATCTGGGAATTTGCACTTTTCTTACCCAACAAAATGAATTTTAACTATAAAACTTGTATTCTACTCCAATCTACGGGAAATAAATCAGCATAATTTATCTCCCGCAGATTGGCGCAGAGTTTCGAAGAAAAACCGCAGAATTTCGGCACTTTTTCATTACCTTCGCAATCCTTCAAAGAAACTTACCCCAAAGTGAAAAAAATTCGAAATTTCTGCATTATCGCCCATATCGACCACGGTAAAAGTACCCTCGCCGATCGTTTACTGGAATACACCGGAACGATCAGTAAACGTGATGAAAAAGCACAGGTACTGGATGACATGGATCTGGAACGCGAACGCGGAATCACGATCAAGAGTCATGCGATCCAGATGCAGTATACATTCGAAGGGGAACAATACACTTTGAACCTTATCGACACCCCCGGTCACGTCGATTTTTCTTATGAAGTATCCCGTTCAATCGCAGCTTGCGAAGGAGCACTATTGATTGTAGATGCTGCTCAGGGAATTCAGGCACAGACAATTTCAAATTTATATTTAGCACTCGAACAAGGACTGGAAATTATTCCTGTCCTAAATAAAATAGATCTTCCTTCAGCAGATCCTGAAGTAGTAAAAGATCAGATCGTTGATCTTGTGGGCTGCGACAGGGATTCTATTATTCCTGCTTCTGCTAAAACCGGTCTCGGAATCTTTGATATCCTGGAAGCTATTGTAAAAAGAGTTCCTTCTCCAAAAGGAAATCCGGATGCACCATTGAAAGCATTGATCTTCGATTCAGTATTCAATTCATTCCGTGGAATCATCGCTTACTTCAGAGTGATGGACGGCGAGATCAGAAAAGGAGAACGGGTAAAATTCTTTGCAACAGGAAAAGAGTATAATGCTGATGAGGTCGGTATCCTGAAACTTGATAAAGAAAGTCGTGATGTTGTAAAGACAGGCGATGTTGGTTATATCATTTCCGGAATCAAAGAAGCCAGTGAAGTAAAAGTTGGTGATACACTAACGACAAAAGATCGTCCTTGTATTGAAGCTATCAAAGGTTTCGAAGATGTGAAGCCAATGGTATTCGCAGGAATTTATCCTGTCGATACAGACGAGTACGAAGAATTACGTAAGTCAATTGAAAAACTTCAGTTGAACGATGCCTCTCTGGTTTTCCAGCCTGAATCATCAGTAGCACTTGGATTCGGATTCCGTTGCGGATTTTTAGGAATGCTCCACATGGAGATCATTCAGGAACGTCTTGAACGGGAGTTCAACATGACGGTGATCACCACCGTTCCAAACGTATCTTATAAGGCTTACATGACAGATGGATCCATACAGGATATCCATAATCCATCAGAGATGCCGGACCCGAATTACCTGGATCGCATAGAAGAACCTTATATCAAAGCCCAGATCATCACCAAAGCTGAGTTCGTAGGTTCGATCATGACATTGTGTATCGGAAAACGTGGACAGATCATGGGGCAGTCCTATCTTACAACAGATAGAGTAGAGTTGACATTCAACATGCCATTAGCAGAGATCGTATTTGATTTCTATGATAAATTAAAATCGATAAGTAAAGGCTATGCATCATTCGATTATCATCCGATCGGTTATCATCAGAGTGATCTTGTAAAACTCGATATACGATTGAATGGCGAACCTGTAGATGCTTTATCAGCTTTAGTACATCGCACACACTCGTTTGAATTTGGAAAGAAGATGTGTGAAAAACTGAAAGAACTGATCACACGTCAGCAGTTTGAAATTATCATACAGGCAAGTATCGGTGCTAAGATCATTGCACGCGAAACTGTAAAAGCTCTCCGTAAAGATGTAACTGCAAAATGTTATGGAGGTGATATTTCCCGTAAACGTAAGCTTCTTGAAAAACAAAAAGAAGGTAAGAAAAGAATGCGTCAGGTAGGAAATGTTGAAATCCCTCAGCAGGCGTTTTTAGCTGTATTGAAACTGGACTGATCTGAGATAAAATAATAATGAAAGCCTGTAAAATCTTTTTACAGGCTTTTTTGTTTCTGAGAAATCAGGCAACTGTTTCAGAAGCTTACGTATTTTTGTTGTGATCCTGACAAACCTTTCGGTTAATACTTAATCAGGACTGCATGATCAAACCGGATATTTCCAACATTAAATCTTCAATTATATTATGAAAACCTCACTAAGATTCAAACTGTATGGAATATTTTTCCTTTTATTGATTGGAGCAAATAATTTAAAGGCACAGGTTATTGCCGGAGTGATTCCTCCCGGGGGATATACTGTCAATCCCGGATATGATTTTTCCGTTGTGATGGTTGATGATGATACATCCGGTACCCTCGATCTTAATTGCGATAATATTCCCGATATGGAAGTAAGACTTGTTCGTGGGCTTACTGCAGCCGATCAGCCGAATCTTGCATTTTTGCATGTTATTAATCCGGTATATAGTATTTGTGCAGGATCGAATTCGGGTATAGGGAAAATAGTTTATTACTATGATGCCGGAAATGCTATTAATTGTTCCGGACCTTTTTCGTGGCAAGTTGATACGGTTTTTATTTTAGGAAATTATGGTTGTCTGGTATGCAATGGACCATGGACTTTAAATGATAAATATTTTGCATACAATGATGGAGTCAATACAGGGTGGATAAAAATTTCTTTTGATGTTATGGATGCGGGCGGATCTCTCCCGATAACTTTAAGAATGAATGAATATCTGACATATTGCATTCCAAATTCAATCGACGAGAATTCTCTTGAGAATGATTTTCGTATAAGCCCAAATCCAACAGTCGATGGAAAAATTAATTTGCAGTATAAGGGTAGCATTGCTGAAATAGTAGTCTACAATTCAATCGGACAAAAGGTTGATTTTTTACTTTCAGGTACTGAATTATTTTTGCCGGAAACGAAAGGTGTTTATGTTGTAAAAATTAAAAATTCAAGTGGAAATTATTTGAGTAAAAGTGTAGTGAGAAATTAATTTACCTGGAGCAATAAAAAAAACATTTAGAACTCAATCCCGATAGTAATCGGGACACAAAGAACACGGAATGGGATTTTGCGTCTGCGGATTTTCTGCGTATTCTGCGCAACTCTGCGGGAAATACCTTTAAATATTTCGGAATGCGGAATGCGGATTTCGGATTGAAGCTTCGATTTCACTTGATATGTAAAAATGAAATTATTCTTCTATTGAACTAAATTTATTTTAATGGAAATATAACTTCGATTACCCATAAAATTTCCTACGAGCATCATTCCGAAATCCGCATTTTTTTATTTATTTCTTAAGAAAATGAAACGCCTGCGACCATTGGTTATGCAGAAACCCCGGTATACACCATAATTGACAAAGTGCTTCGATTGGACCTGCTGCTTCTATTTTCCCCATGTCTTCTATTTCCCAATTGAAAGCCTTTAAAATTTCTTTTACTTTTTCTTTTGCACCCTCACTATTTCCTGCAATGAACATTGTAGGTTTCGCACCTCCGAAATCCGGATTGACCATCAAAGCACTTCCTACAGAATTAAATGCTTTTACAATATGAGCATTTGGATTTTCATTTTGCAGAATTGCGCCTAAAGAATTGTTCTGTTCAGTAAAAAACTGAAGGACGCCATTGACGGGAGGTTTGTCAGAGATTGGGTTAGTAGTGTCAATAATAATTTTGCCATCTGTCCGGATTTGTTTCATGATTGAAGAAGCGGCCTGACCTTTTACAGCAAGAACAATAAGGTCTGCAAAATTTGCTGTTTCTTCAACAGTACCGATGGTAACATTAGGCACATCAGCTAACTTGCTTTTGTCGCGGGTTCCCATTTTTACTTCATAGCCAATTCCGTGAAATCCTTTTGCAAGAGCCTTAGCTACTGCTCCTGATCCGATTATTCCAACTTTTTTCATATGTGTGTTTGTTTAAAATACGGTAACAATTTGGCAGACGAATTTGTTTAGAGAATATTTTATATTCTGGAATATTTTCATCCTTCAAACCAGCCAACATTTTTCAAACCAAAGTTAAATTTTAGTTTTTTCCTTGAAAGTAATTTTTATTTTTACAGCTCATCCATTCCCACATGACCAAAACACGGCTCGAAGCATTTTCTGATGGCGTCATTGCCATTATCATTACCATCATGGTACTTGAACTGAAACTTCCCCATGGCGAATCACTTTCTGATTTTTTAGGACTCCTGCCAATTTTTATAAGCTATGTTCTCAGCTTTGTGAACGTTGCAATCTATTGGGGAAATCATCATCACCTCTTGCATACAGTCAAGAGCGTAAACACCAGAATTCTCTGGTCAAACAATCATCTCTTGTTCTGGCTGTCACTCACTCCATTCGGAACTGCCTACATGGGGGAAAATCATTTCAGTACAACTTCAGTGATTTTGTATGCAATTCTTCAACTGATGAATGGAGTTGCTTATTATATTTTGCTCAAGGCAATTTCAGCAAGTGAAACACACGATGAAAAACAATCAGAAGCCCTTCAAAAGCAAACCCGCAAAGGAATGTTTTCATTGTATGCATACATAGCATCAATTGCAGCAGCATTTCTCCACCCATTCATATCAGGTCTTTTATTTATAATGGTAGCCGTAATGTGGGTAATTCCGGATCGAAATATTGAAAAACAATTTAAAATTAACGAATAGCGATAACTAATAACGAATAACTAATAACGAATAACTATTGCGAGATACTTTCAAACCTGGTAATCGATATTCGGTTTTCGTTAAAAAGAATTAGCATTCGCTCAATCCCAACGGAACATTAGTCGCCAACCCACCTTCGGCAGTTTCTTTGAATTTTGTATTCATATCGAGTGCTGTATTCCACATTGTCCGCACAACGTCATCCAGGGAAACTTTTGCTTTTTCAGGATCACTGTTCAGTGCAAGCTGCGCAGCAGTGATCGCTTTGATGGCACCCATAGAATTTCTTTCAATGCAAGGGATCTGAACCAATCCCTTTATCGGATCGCAAGTCAGACCTAAATGATGTTCCATTGCAATTTCAGCGGCCATTAAAACCTGGCGCGGACTTCCTCCTAATCGTTCGGTGAGAGCGCCGGCAGCCATGGCTGACGATACACCGATCTCAGCCTGACAACCGCCCATTGCAGCAGAAATGGTTGCGCCTTTTTTGAAGATGCTACCGATCTCTGATGCTGTCATGAGAAAACGGATGATCTCATCATCACCGATATTGTCATTGAATACGACATAATAAAGAAGAACTGCAGGAATAACTCCGGCTGCTCCATTAGTCGGTGCTGTCACCACTCTGCCAAATGAAGCATTTTCTTCATTAACAGCAAGAGCAAAACAAGTCAGCCAGTCGAGTGTGTACTTAAAATCTTTCCCTCCGGATTTCAATAAAGTGATCCATTCATCAAAGCTGGCATGTTGCCTTCCATTGAGGAATTTGTCATTCAGTTTTGCAGCACGCCTGGCAACTTTTAATCCCCCGGGCAATTCACCATTAGCATGACAACCACGATAAATGCATTCGGTCATGACCCGCCAGATATTCATAATGCCCTTGCGGACTTCTGTTTCATTTCTCCAGCACTTTTCGTTTTCAAGAACGACCTCAGAAACTGACATATTGTTCTGGTCACAATACAATAGTAATTCAGATGCCTTGTCGATTGGAAATTTCAAGTTTACTTTATTCGCAGACTTTGAGTGATCTTCACCATCTTTCACAACAAATCCACCTCCAACAGAATAATAAGTTTCTTCAAGGAGGATCTCATCGTCAGCAAATGCTGAAAATGTTAATGCATTGGAATGTTGTGGCAGTGATTCGGAGAATAAAAAAACAATATCAAATTCAGGAGAAAAGTCAATTTCTTTTTTAGAATCAAGATTGAGTTTTTTCTTCTCAGAAATGGATTTGATCGTAGGAGTAATGGCATTAACATCAAAAGTGACAGGATCAAATCCCGACAATCCCAACTGAACTGCTATATCAGTACCATGTCCACGGCCGGTTTTGGCAAGTGAGCCATACAGCTTTATGACAACCCGTTCAATTCCACTCCACAATTTCTGATCCTCAATCGATTTTAAAAACCGGTGTGCAGCCCGCCAGGGGCCCAATGTATGTGAACTGGACGGACCAATCCCGATTTTAAACATATCGAATACTGAAATTTGCTCTTCTTGCGTCATGGGGCAAAGGTAGTGAATCGTTTTTCGTAATTCGAGAATCGTAATTCGAATCCTTATTCAATTCTCAAATTACAATAGAAAGTAAGTACTTGAATTAAAGCAAAATAGGCTTAAAAAAAGAAAAGCTGTAACTTTATGACCAACTAGCCGTCCCATAACTGAACACGACTACCATTTACCACAACGAATGACACCCGCTGAATACAATCAATGTGTGGATACACATGCCGATGGACTATTCCGCTTTATCCTGAAAAATATGCGGGATGAGGAAGAAGCCCGGGATGTTGTGCAGGATGCATTTGAAAAAATGTGGCGGAATCATGAAAAGGTGGAAGGCAGTAAAGCGAAGAGTTATTTGTTTACGACAGGTTATCATACTATGATCGACCGGATCAGAAAGAAAAAACATGTGTCGGATTATACGGAAGTAAATGAAGAAAGTCTTTTTCACTCAGAACAATTTTCAGACCTTAAAATGGTTTTGAACAATGCTTTGAATCTGCTTCCTGAAATTCAGAAAGCTGTATTAACATTGCGCGATTACGAGGGTTACAGCTATGAAGAAATAGGAAAGATCACTGACCTGAATGAGTCGC
The DNA here is from genome assembly GCA_049363815.1 of Bacteroidota bacterium. Taxonomy (GTDB): domain Bacteria; phylum Bacteroidota; class Bacteroidia; order AKYH767-A; family 2013-40CM-41-45; genus JADKIH01. Next base: position 11,657 of record JBMQEM010000124.1, on the reverse strand, counting down.
AAGTGAAAGTTTATATTTATCGCGCGCGTTTGTTCTTAAAACAATATATCGGTTCACCCGAAAGAGTAATTTGAAAATGATCACAAGAAATAACTACGAACTCTATATCATCGATTTTTATGATGGTAAACTGAATAAAATTCAGGAGGAAGAGTTGCGTACTTTTCTGGATCAGCATCCTGACCTGAAAGATGAGTTTGAGAATTTATCACATGCGACGCTTGAAGCAGAGGCTGTGGTTTTCGCAAATAAAATGGATCTGAAAAAACCTGAGGCGTCTGACTCTGAGCGTTTGATCGCATATTTTGAAAACGATCTGAATTCAGAAGAAAGAAAAACAGTAGAACAGATCCTCAAGTCAAATCCATCAATGGCGCAGGAGCTGGAGATCATTAAAAAAACAAGACTACTTCCTGATTATACGATCTTGTTTGAAGATAAATCTTCTTTAAAGAAAACAGCAAAGGTTGTTTCGTTTACAACTCCATTATATAGAAATCTTTCAATAGCAGCATCTATAATTTTAATTGCAATTGCTTATTTCATTTTCCGTCCGAAGCAAGAGGAGAAAATGATGGTTGACAAAAACAATAAGGAAAATCTTCCTGTTGAAACTCCGGTAAATAATAAAACGATCGCTCCGGCGCCAATGGCAAATAATCCGGTTGACAAAGGTGAGAAACAAAGAAAAGTTCTTCCTTTGGAAGAAAGTAATGTTGCGCCATCTTCAATTCTTGCTCAGGATAAGAAAATGAAAAAGAACGAAAGTCCTTCTCAGAATACCATTCAACAACCGAATTTACCTGAGAATAATCTTGCTGTTCAGCAAAAAACCGAAAGCGTTATTCCGGTAATTGAGCAACAACCAATTGCAAATAATTCATATAATGTATCACAATCTGAAAAATCCGAAGTAAAAGTTGGGCAAGTCACTGATCTTTCTGAAATTTTTTCTCCTGCTGAACTAGCTGAGTTAGGTCTTGCTCAGAATGTAAAAGCCGAGTCAAAACAGTCCACATCAATACTTAATGTAGCTGCCGTCAAATTAAAACGTTTTTCAGATACCAAAGAAATCGGCGTTGTTAAAAAAGAGAATTATGTTGATGATGCTACAACGTATGCAGTGAATGTAGGGGAGAAGTTTTCGGTGTCGCATACAAGACGCAGATAGTTTCTTTTCCTGAATCGTAATTCGAGTTTCGAAATGTTGATGCTTAAAAAATTGAACACTAAGTTCACTAAGTTTTTAGCACAATCCCGATAGCTATCGGGACATAAGTGAAGTTTCAATTATGTGTTTTTGTGACGATTTTTAGTGGTCTTAGTGTTTTATCTTTTAAGCATTCCCCCAATTTTAATTTTTGAATTTATTTTTAAATGCCTGTAACTTCTTTCCACCCCTGCGCGTCCCATTATTATACAACGAAAAACAATTAATACATCACATATGAGATCAATTAAACTAATGGCAGCGTTATTGTTTATAGCAACTGCCTCATTTGGACAAAAGACGGCCAACTTTCAGGTAGAGCCATTCTCAAAAATTAAAATAACAAGCATTGCCACTGTCTATGTTCGCATAGACCCCGTACAAACTGTAAAGGTTGTCGGCTCGCTAGTAAGTTCTGATGAAGTGAATGTAAAGAATCAGACACTACTTATTGATAATTCAACTGGCAATACTTATTTCATTACTGTTCCTTCTTTGCAGGAAGTTGAAGTAGATGGAAAGGGCGACGTTTACAGCGAATCAACAATTACCGGGAATTCTATTAATTTAAAAATAGATGGTAATGGTAAGATCAAAATGGATCTTGACGTAGCAAATATAAAAGCGTCAGTGCCGGGAGCAGGAAAAATTGAACTGACAGGTAAAGGCGATCAAGGTGATTTCAGTGTTCCGGGCTCAGGAAAAATTGATGCCGATGGATTGAAACTTCGGAAAGCAGATGCTTCGATTTCCGGAATTGGTAAGATCAGTGTAGATGCAACTGAAGAATTAAATTCTACGATCAGTGGCAGTGGTACGATTACTTACAAAACACTTCCTGCGAAATTGAATGAAGATGTTTCAGGAATTGGAAATGTGAAAAGTTCAAACTCAGGTGATGAAAACAATAGTGATACCACACGCATCTCACTTGGCAAATCTCAGGTGTGGGTTATTGGAAAAGCAGATTCGTTGAGATCTAAAACAAGGAAAACAAAACCGATCTGGGCAGGAATAGAACTAGGCGTCAATTCGTATCTCGATAATAATGGAGATTTCAATTTGTCGGACGGAAAAGAAAATTTTGAATTGAAACTGAATAAATCAGTAAGTTTCTCACTTAACTTTCTTCAAAAGAATGTGCAACTCGGCCATAGCAATGTCTGGTTCTTTACCGGCTTAGGTGTAACGTGGAATAACTATCGTTTCGATGATGATATTAAACTGACGAATGGAAGTTTTACTACTGCCTATCGCGATACAACTCCTGGAATAGGACATCAGAAAAGTAAACTCGTTGCCAGTTATCTTACAGCACCTGTCATGTTTGAATTTTTTACAAGCAGAAATTACAAGAAAGCGTTCCACATGGGAGTAGGAGGAATGGTCGGATTGCTGGTAGGTTCACATACAAAATATAAAGTCGAGATCGATGGTGAAACGAAGAAGTTGAAAGACTTCAGCGACTATAATCTGAATCCATTCCGTTACGGATTCCGTGTAGCCATGGGCTATGGCCGGTTGAATGTATTTGCAGATTACTATGCATCAACTTTGTTCAAAGACAAAAAAGGTCCGGTTCTTTACCCGGTAAATGTAGGTATCACTTTAGTTGGTCTCTAAGATTTAACATCACATAAAATTTCACACAAAATAAAATCTGATAAAAATGAAAACAAATTTCTTGGTAATTGCAACAACCTTACTGCTGAATACAGCCTCATACGGTTGCTGGACAAAAGGTTCCGGAAGAACAGTTACTGAAACCCGTGAGCTGGAAACATTCAGTGGAATAGAATTAAAAAGTTCTGCGAATATTTACATTACTCAAGGCGATAAGCAGGAGGTCCGTGTTGAAGCAGAAGATAATCTGATCAGCAAGATTACAACCAGAGTAAAGAATAATTCACTGATCGTAGATACAGATGATAATGTCAGTTTCACAAAACCTGTTACAATTCATATTACAGTCAAAGATCTTTGTCTGATTGATTTGACAGGATCCGGAAATATAGTGACGCGTAGTCAGTTTCAGTGCGAATTTATGAGCCTGAAATTATCCGGTTCAGGCGACATCAGAGTGATGCTTGACAGCAAATCACTAAAAGCAAATTTATCGGGTTCAGGGAATCTTGATATGAAGGGAAGTTCTTCTGAAACGGATATTCGTATCAGCGGAAGCGGCAATGTTGATGCAAGAGGATTGAACAGTTTCTCAAGTGCGATTGCAATCAGTGGAAGCGGAACAAGCACTGTCGATGTGAAAAATGATCTCAATGTAACGATCACAGGAAGTGGAAATGTATTTTATGTTGAGGAACCCGGCCATATTTCTTCTAAGATCATTGGAAGCGGAGAGATCTCAAAACTTCGCATGTAATTATTTTTTTGTGGATTAAGTTAGTAGTAGGTTCAAGAAGGCCGGCTCATTTGAGTCGGCCTTTGTCTTTTTTTATTTTCAAACCCCTTTGAACCCCACTTTATGTTAATTACTTTTCAAACTGAAATTCCCTGGGTGATTCTTTTGAAGAGATTGGTCAAAAAAGGGCATTATTTTGAAAAATTCTATGATATTGACTAGGGGTAGAGTCAAAAAGCGATCAGTGCGGTATAGATTTTTGAATTCATTTATTTAATGTATGCATAAAGAGTAAAAAAATGCTGTTGATTGCGAAATTGGCAAGTATAAAAACCATAAATTTGCCTCTTATTCAGGAAAAAAGCCCTGAATTTCATCAAAAATGAATACTCCAAGTCAAACTGCCGACTTCCTTCCTATTTTGATCCAGTTTTTTGTAGCCGCAGGCTTTGTTGTCACTACCATGGTGGCTACACATTTCCTCGGGCCAAAACGAAAATCAAAGATCAAACTCGACACTTTTGAGTGCGGAATTGAGTCACATGGCAATGCAAGAATCCCGTTTTCAATCAAATACTTTCTGGTCGCAATTCTCTTCGTCTTGTTTGATGTGGAAGTGATCTTCATGTATCCCTGGGCAGTAAATTTCAAAGCACTGGGAGTGCAAGGTTTGCTGGAGATGTTTTTATTTATGGGCTTACTTCTTACCGGTTTTTTCTACATCATCAGAAAAGGCGCTTTGAAGTGGGAATAGATCAAGAAAGAAATCAAATGAAAGATATACAATCAGCATCCAATGTTAACATCGTTCAGGCACCTGCAGGTTTTGAAGGTCCTGGATTTTTTGCAACAAAATTGGATCATGTAGTAGGACTGGCGAGAAAAAATTCCATTTGGCCATTACCGTTTGCAACAAGTTGTTGTGGAATTGAATTCATGGCCACAATGGCTTCAACTTATGATCTGGCAAGATTCGGATCAGAGCGTTTGAGTTTCTCTCCACGTCAGGCCGATCTTCTGATGGTCATGGGCACGATTGCAAAAAAGATGGGACCAGTATTACGTCAGGTGTATGAACAAATGGCTGAACCGCGCTGGGTACTTTCTGTTGGAGCATGCGCATCGAGTGGAGGAATCTTTGATTCATATTCTGTACTTCAGGGTATCGATCACATAATTCCTGTTGATGTTTATGTTCCCGGTTGTCCGCCCCGCCCGGAACAAATCCTTGATGGTGTCATGAGCATACAGACATTGATACAGAATGAATCATTGCGACGCAGGAATTCTCCTGAATATAAACAGCTTCTTGCTTCTTACGGAATAGAATAATCAAATATGGATAAGCCTTCAATAGATCAGGTTGCAGAAGCTATCAATGAAAAATTTGGTAATGCAATTATAAGCAGGGAAGAACAATACGATTTTTCTGTTTTTACCATCGAAAAAAGTAGTCTCCTTTCTCTTTGTAGATTTTTATATGATGATGAAAGATTTCAGTTTCGTTATCTGACAACTGCCTGTGGAATTCATCTGCCGGATCAGCCTAAACCATTTGCAATGATGTATCAGCTACACAGTCTGGTATTTAATCTGCGGATCCGTATCAAAGCATACACTACACTGAATGACCTGCATTTCGATTCGTTGATTCCGGTTTTCTCCGGAGCAAATTGGATGGAAAGAGAAGCTTTCGATTTTTATGGTATCCGTTTTAACGGACATCCGAAGATGACACGTATATTGAACGTAGAAGATATGGATTATCATCCGATGCGTAAAGAATATCCTGTTGAAGACCGCACACGTTACGATAAAGATGATACAATGTTTGGCCGTGAAAAAGCCAATTTCAAAAAATTAAATTAGTAATGCAATTAAAGCCAACGATACCGGACGATCATAAGCAGTATACAACGCTTAACCTTGGACCAACTCATCCAGCAACACATGGTATTTTCCAGAATGTGTTGACCATGGATGGTGAGATCATTGTTGATTCAGAACCAACGATCGGTTACATTCATCGTGCTTTTGAAAAGCTTGCTGAACATAAACCATTTTATCAGATCACTCCGCTGACTGACCGGATGAATTATTGTTCTTCTCCGATCAACAATATGGGCTGGCATATGACAGTTGAAAAACTGATCAAAGCAGAATTGCCGAAGCGTGTTGAATACATGCGCGTGATCATCATGGAGCTTGCCCGTATTGCTGATCATCTTGTCTGCAATAGTGTGATCGGAGTTGATACCGGAGCAATGACAGGTTTCCTCTATGTTTTCCAATGGCGGGAAGACATATATGAAATTTACGAAGAGATCTGTGGAGCTCGACTTACAACAAATATTGGCCGCATAGGTGGTTTCGAAAGAGATTTTAATGAAACTGCCTGGAGAAAGATCAAAAAATTAGTGAATGATCTTCCTGCCGGTTTAAAAGAATTCGAAAAACTTTTAGTACGTAACAGAATATTCATGGATCGCACAATTGGTTGCGGACCGATTTCTGCTGAGCGTGCTTTGAATTATAGTTTCAGTGGACCAAACCTGCGTGCTGCAGGAGTTGATTATGATGTCCGCGCAATGAATCCGTATTCTTCCTATGATGAATTCGAATTTGAAATTCCTATAGGTAAGAATGGCGATACGTACGACCGGTTTATGGTTCGTGAAGAAGAAATGTATCAGAGTCTTTCGATCATTCGCCAGGCAATGGAAAAGATCGAAAAGCTTCAGGATAAAACTTCTTTCCATGCAGATATTCCATCGTTCTATCTTCCTCCAAAGGAAGAAGTGTACAACAATATGGAAGCCTTGATCTACCATTTCAAGATCGTAATGGGTGAAACAGATGTGCCAAAAGGTGAAGTTTATCACTGTGTTGAAGGTGGTAATGGAGAATTAGGATTCTATCTCATCAGCGATGGTGGTCGTCAGCCTTTCCGCTTACATTTCCGACGCCCTTGTTATATCTACTATCAGGCATACCGGGAAATGATCAAAGGAGCATTCTTGAGTGATGCAATTTTGACAATGAGTTCTATGAATGTTATTGCAGGTGAATTAGACGCCTGATCAGATCATAAATTTGACCGCATTAAAATGAATAACGGTAAAGAAATTAAATTCAGTGACGAATCATTAGCTCTTGCAAAGAGAATGATGAAACGTTATCCTGAAGGAAAACATAAATCTGCATTGATTCCGATCCTGCATATTGCGCAAGCGGAATTTGACGGATGGCTTAGTCCTGAGACAATGGATTACGTAGCTTCTGTCATCGGAATTGAACCGGTAGAAGTATATGAAGTCGCTTCGTTCTATTCCATGTTCAATCTTAAACCTGTAGGTAAGTGCGTGATCGAGGTTTGTCGGACCAGTTCATGTTGGCTGCTAGGCGCAGAGGATGTTATTTCTCATCTTGAGAAAAAGCTGAATATAAAAACCGGTCAGACGTCTGCAGATGGAATGTTCACATTAAAATCAGTTGAGTGTCTTGGCTCTTGCGGAACAGCTCCCATGATGCAGGTAGGTGCAGATTACTATGAAAATTTAAGTCTTGAAAAAGTAGATGCACTTGTAGAGAGATTCCGTACTGAAGGAAAAAGAAAAGCTTATACTGATAAAGCGGAGGCCGGAAATTAATTATGGGAAAGAAACTACTTTTAAATAATGACCACATTCCGGGAATAAATACTTATGATGTTTATCGTAAGAATGGCGGTTATGCTTCTGTAGAGAAAGCGATCAAGACAATGACTCCTGAAGCCATTGTTGAAGAAGTGAAAAAATCAGGATTGCGTGGAAGAGGTGGAGCAGGGTTTCCAACAGGAATGAAATGGAGTTTCCTTGCAAAACCGGAAGGTGTTGCTCGATATCTTGTGTGCAATGCAGATGAGTCTGAGCCGGGAACTTTCAAGGACAGATACCTGATGGAACGCATTCCGCATCTTCTTATAGAGGGAATGATCACTTCAAGTTTTGCACTTGGAGCTAATACTTCTTACATCTACATCCGCGGAGAATATTTTTATGTAGCACGAATACTAGAACAGGCGATCGATGAAGCTTACGCTAACGGTTGGCTTGGAAAAAATATATTAGGAAGCAGTTACTCACTCGATCTGTATGTACAGGTCGGAGCAGGTGCGTATATCTGCGGAGAAGAAACAGCATTACTGGAATCACTGGAAGGCAAGCGTGGTAATCCGCGTATCAAACCACCATTCCCTGCGATCGCAGGATTGTATGGTTGTCCAACGGTGGTGAATAATGTAGAAACTATTGCTGCTGTTGTTCCGATCGTAAACAATGGTGGTGACGAATATGCAAAAGTAGGAATTGGAAAAAGTACTGGAACGAAATTGATCTCTGCAAGTGGTCACATCAACAAACCCGGTGTCTATGAAATCGAAATGGGAATTACTGTTGAAGATTTTATTTACAGCGATGAATGGTGTGGTGGAATAAAGAACGGTAAGAAACTGAAAGCAGTAGTTGCAGGTGGATCATCAGTTCCAATTCTCCCTGCTGAATTAATTCTGAAAACAGCAAACGGTGAACCACGATTAATGTCGTACGAATCACTTGCCGACGGCGGATTCGCAACCGGAACAATGTTAGGTTCTGGTGGTTTCATTGTAATGGATGAAAGCACCAGCATCGTAAAAAATCTCTGGAACTTCACTCGTTTCTATCACCACGAAAGCTGCGGACAATGTTCGCCATGTCGTGAAGGAACGGGCTGGATGGAAAAAGTGCTGCATAAAATAGTAAACGGTCACGGAACACTTAGCGATATCGATCTTGTCTGGGATATACAATCAAAAATAGAAGGAAAAACCATTTGTCCGTTAGGCGATGCAGCAGCTTGGCCGGTAGCGAGTGCTATTCGACATTTCCGGAAGGAATTCGAAGATTACGTGCGAAATCCTAAAGGGATAGTTGATGTGAAGCATTATTATAGATTGAAGGAGCAAGCTGTATAACTGAGGTCAGAGGTCAAAGGTCAGAGGTCACGCAGGATGTATTAATAAGAGAGTTTGTCGCTTTTATTAAATGTAAATAAAATTTATTGTCTATACATTGTAGTATGGACAATTATAAAAAAAAGAAGAAATACTTCCCAGGTCACGGAAGTTTGCAATAAGAGTATTGAAACTTGGTCATTATCTGAAAAATAAAAAAGTAGAATATTTTCTCAGAGATCAGGTAGCAAGAAGCGGAGCATCGATTGGAGCAAATTTGCATGAAGCAAAAGCAAGTAGAAGCGACAAAGAATTTTGCAGGTTCTATGAAATTGCGCTTCGTTCTGGTTATGAAACTGAGTATTGGTTTGAAATCCTGGATGAAATATATAAGATCAGTGAAGAGCCTGCATTTGTAAACTTAAGATCTGAATTAATTCAAATAAATAAGATCATTAGTGTAATTGTATTAAAATTAAAAGATAAGATAGAAAAGGAAAGTAAAAAGAAGTAAACGCTGAATTTGGTTTGAATTCCATTGGATAATCTAAGAATTGCAAGTTCCAATTAGACCAAAAAGTGTGACCTCTGACCTTTGACCTCTGACCTGAAAAAAGTATGGCAAAAGTAACAATTGATGGAAAGAGCATTGAGGTACCCGATGGTACAACAATTCTTAATGCTGCCAGGATGATCGGAGGAGAGATCGTTCCTCCTGCAATGTGCTATTACAGTACTTTGAAAACAAGCGGCGGTTATTGCCGTACTTGCATTGTCAAAGTAACAAAAGGCTCCGAAAAAGATCCTCGTCCTATGCCTAAACCTGTTGCTTCTTGCAGAACAACGGTGATGGATGGGATGGAAGTACAGAATATCACTTCGCCGGATTTGATGGAAGCTCGTGCCGGTGTGGTTGAGTTTTTATTGATCAACCATCCGCTGGATTGTCCGATCTGTGATCAGGCAGGAGAATGCAGTTTGCAGGATCTTGCGTACGAACACGGACTTGCAAAAACACGTTATGAATTTTCACGCAGGACATTCGAGAAAATAGACATTGGTTCAAAGATCAAATTACACATGACGCGTTGCATCTTATGTTACCGCTGTGTGAAAGTAGCTGATCAGATCACTGATAAACGAGTTCACGGTGTAATGAATCGTGGCGATGTTTCCGAAATAAGCACGTATATACAGAAGGCAGTCGATAACGATTTCTCAGGAAACATGATCGATGTTTGTCCGGTTGGCGCCTTGACCGATCGCACATTCCGTTTTAAATCGCGTGTATGGTTTGCAAATCCTGTTGATGCACATCGCGATTGTCCAAAGTGTTCTGCAAAAGTTACTCTCTGGATGAAAGGCGAAGAAGTATATCGGATCACAGGAAGAAAAGACAAATATGGAGAAGTGAAAGAATGGATCTGTAACGATTGCCGCTTCGAAAAAAAATCTGCCTCCGACTGGCAGATCGAAGGTCCTGCCAACCTTGACCGCCATTCTGTGATCACCCAGAATCACTATACCCTGCCTGAACCTGCTCACAAGCCTTTGTTGAATGATGTGAAAGTTGTGCAGAATTTAGTAAGTGGAAAGTAGTATTTGGTGAGTACCACCACTTACTTTTAGTTGAAGTCTGATTAAACCAAGTTAAGATTAAAATAAATATAGTATAATTGAAAAGTAAATTTGAAATTTAGTAAGTACTGCTACTTACTATTTACCAATTACTACTCACCCTATTACCAGTCAACAATGTCAACATACCTCATCATAAAAATCATCATCATCGTTTCAGTGTTCCTTATCTCACTGGTGGTGGCTATGTATTCCACCTATGCAGAGCGAAAGGTGGCTGCTTTCATGCAGGATCGCCTTGGTCCGAATCGTGCGGGGCCATTTGGGATTCTGCAGCCAATGGCTGATGGAGTAAAGATGTTCATGAAAGAAGAGATCATTCCGAATGTGTCGAATAAGTTTCTTTTTATTCTGGGTCCCAGTCTGGCTATGATGACTGCCTGCATGACCAGCGCGGTGATTCCATGGGGGAAAGGATTGACGATCGGCGGAACCTTTTATCCTATACAAGCAGCAGATGTAAATATTGGAATTCTATACATATTTGGAGTAGTGTCAATCGGAGTTTATGGTATCATGATAGGTGGCTGGGCTTCGAATAATAAATATTCTCTACTGGGTGCATTAAGAGCATCTTCACAGATGATCAGTTATGAAATTGCAATGGGACTTGCCATTATTGCTTTAGTGATGATGACCGGTACACTCAGTGTCCGTGAAATTGCAGAACAGCAGGATGGTGGAAAATGGAATGTATTTTACCAGCCACTAGGTTTTCTGATTTTCATTATCTGCGCATTCGCTGAAACCAATCGTGCTCCGTTTGATCTTCCTGAATGCGAGACCGAATTAGTAGGTGGCTACCATACAGAATACAGTTCGATGAAACTTGGATTCTATCTGTTTGCTGAATACATAAATATGTTCATTTCGTCAGCAGTGATCAGTACATTGTATTTCGGAGGTTATAATATGCCGTTTATCTCGCGTTTTATATCCGATCCGAATCTCTTAAGCATGATCGGTACGCTGTTCTTATTCGGAAAAATATTCTTCTTCATTTTCTTATTCATGTGGATCCGCTGGACCCTTCCGCGATTCCGTTACGATCAGCTAATGAAATTAGGATGGAAAATATTACTTCCACTAGCCATAGCAAACATCTTTGTAACAGGGATGGTGATGTGGTTAAATGGAAAACTTGGATAGTAAATAAGTTCAAAGGTCAAGGGTCAGTACTTTTGCCCCTTGACCTTTGACTTCATACAAAAACAAAAGATGCAACCTCTTACAAATAAAAGTAAACAAGTAGTAAAGCAGGAGTTGACCTTCTCTGAAAGGATCTATTTGCCTGCTATACTAAATGGTATGCGGATTACTTTACGGCATTTCTTTAAGAAGAAGGCTACTATTTCCTATCCGGAAGTAAAACGTGATTTTGCTCCTGTATACCGTGGACAACATGTACTCAAGCGTGATGAAAATGGGGCAGAAAGATGTACGGCTTGTGGCTTGTGTGCATTGTCTTGTCCTGCAGA
>JBMQEM010000123.1:0-5297 GCA_049363815.1 Bacteroidota bacterium | reverse complement strand
AGCCAGCGGAATCAAACCAAGTGTTGTTGCTGCAGCAGTAAGAACAACAGGTGTCATCCTTGTTTTGCCGGCTTCAACAATGGCGTCAAAGGTCGGCGCTCCCTTGGCGATCAGCAGATCGGTGAATTCGACCAGCAGGATACCGTTTCGTACAACAACTCCGGCAAGAGCAATAATACCAACGCCGCTCATTACAATTGAGAATTCCATTTTGAACAATGAGAATCCAATGAAAACACCAATGATACTGAAACCGATCTCGGTAATAATGATAAGTGGTTTACTTACTGAATTGAATTGCAGTACAAGAATGATAATGATAAGCATCAGAGCAGTACCACCTGCCCAGCCGAGAAAAGCACCTGTTTCAGCCTGCTCTTCCTGTGAGCCGGTCATTTTAACAGAAACTTCCTCCGGTGCTGTAAAGTTGTCCAACGCTTTCTGTACATCCGCTACAACTTCATTTTCATTATAACCGGAAAGAACGTTTGATGAAAGTGTTACCACACGTTTCTGGTTCTTTCTTTTTATCACTCCGTAGGTATCTGAGTATTTGACATCCGCAAAAGAGGCGAGAGGTACATTTCTTACCATTCCACCCATACTCATATCCCTGTAAACGATTTTCAGGTTACGAAGCATATCAACGTTGTAGCGTTGTTCATCTTTATACTTTATCACAATATTATAATCGTCATCAATATCACGGTACTTCGAAATATCTGTACCAAGCACACCAAGATAAATTTCATTTCCGATCGAATAAGTTGAGATGCCTTCACGGTTGGCACGTTCCCTGTTGATGTCAAAAACGATCTGTGGTTTTGAATCCTGGAGATCACTTCTCAACTCTTCCACACCATCTACTTTCAGAGAATCCAGCGTACGTTTTAATTCTTTACTTGTGGCAACAAGCTGTTCGTAATCATCGCCTGTGATCTCGATGTTTACCGGTTTTCCAACAGGAGGGCCACCTTGTTCCTGAGCAACTGTAATTTCAGCACCCGGAATTCCTTTGATCGCCATACGAATGGAGTCAAGATAAGCCTGAGATGAAACACCATTTCTTTTTCCATATTCCACGAAGGCAACAGAGATCTTACTCTTGTTCGGATAATTACCCTGATCTTCATCTTGTGGATCAGTAACACCAACTGTAACATTGGTAATAACTGATTTGACGATCGGATTAGGCCAGTTAATGGCTTTGTATACTTTTTCTTCAATTACTTTTGTTACAGAATCTGTCTTACTCTGATCAGTTCCTACTGGCAGACTTGTATATACATAAACAAAATTCGGATCGGCAACAGGGAAGAAACTGACACCGCCATTTCTGAACGTTAGCATTACCAAAGAAAGTACAAATAAAAGAACAACACCAAGAAGCATTTGCCACGGACGGTGAAGACACCAAACCAGAAAGTTTTTATATCTGTTCTGGATGTTGGGCCATGTCACTTCCTGGAATTTTTTCAGTTTGTGTCTTAACCATAAATGATTGAATAGCCATGAAAGAAATAATACTACTGCAAGATTTCCCATTCCGAAATCTATCATATATCCAACCACTACTGCTGCGCCAAAGAATAGGTAAGTCGTTTTAAGGCTTTTCTTCGGAGCGTTCTCAACATGCGGTTTCATAAACTGTACTGCAAAAACCGGATTGATAAGGTAAGCAACAAGTAATGATGCTATCAATGTTACAATAAGAGTAACAGGAAGAAAGAACATGAATTTACCGATCACACCCTGCCAGAAAAGAAGCGGGAAGAAGGGAGCCAGAGTTGTTAAAGTTCCTGAAAGAACGGGAAGAAAAACTTCTCCTGCGGCAAGCTTTGCAGCTTCAACAATACTCTTTTTACCATTTGCAAAGATCCTGTGTGTATTTTCAATTACCACAATCGCATCATCCACTACAATTCCAAGTGCAAGCAGGAATGAAAACAGAACGATCATGTTCAATGAGAATCCTATTGCAGGCATCACCAGGAATGCAAGACACATAGACAACGGAACAGACAAGGCGACAAAGAATGCATTTACCGGTCCCATGAAAAACATAAGTACCAGCAGTACAAGTACGAATCCTATGATGATTGTATTGATAAGGTCATGTAAGGTCATTCGGGTCTGTTCACTCTGATCTCCTGTTAAAGTTACCTTAAGATCTTTAGGCCATGTTTTTTTCTGGAAATCATCCATCAAGGCAACGATCTTGTCAGATGCTTCGATCAGGTTTTCACCTTTTCTCTTGATGATATTAAGGGTTATTACATTTTTTTTATCCAGACGTGCAAAACTTTCCTGTTCTTTATAACTATCGACAACATCAGCGATATTTTTCAGGTAGATCGGACTGCCATTGATACTCTGTACAACGATGTTGCTGATCTGTTCTGCATTCTTGAATTCACCTGTTACTTTTATTGATCTGCGGATCCCATCCATGTTCACTGAACCTCCTGGAATAGTAAGGTTCTCACTTTGTATTGCACGCATGATGTCAGTCATTGAGATCTGAGCTGATTGCATCTTAAGCATGTCAACATTGATCTGGATCTCTCTTTCAAGTGCTCCGATAATATCAACCTTCTTGATCTCCTTCATGCTTTCGAGCTTTTCCTTAGCATCGTCAGCATATTTTTTAAGTTTATTCAGGTCGTAATCACCACTGATGTTCACCTGCATAACAGGAAGATCAGAGAAGTTGATGTCCATGATCTCAGGATCTTTTGGAAGATCTTTCGGAAGATCAGTCTTAGCCCTGTCAACTGCATCTTTTACTTTTTGTTTTGCTATATCAATGTTGACATTCGAATTGAATTCAACTATGACGTTACAATAATCCTGAAGCGAATTGCTTTTTATCTTTTTTACTCCGGCAATGCTTTTACATTCTTTCTCGATCGGACGAACGATGAGGTTCTCCATATCTTTTGGAGATGTTCCCGGATAGATGACACTTACGTATATATTTGGCAATGAAATATCCGGAAAGCTTTCTTTCGGTAAGCTCTGATATCCTTGGATACCTGCAACGAATAAGATAAGCGTCATTACAAATGCTGCTATCTTATTGTCAATTACCCAGCTTGATGGTTTAAATTCTTTATGATTTTCAGACATGACTTTGATTTGGTTTAAGGATGAAAAAAATGGATTCTGATCTTATGGATGCTATTAAAGAGTGATCTCATCACCTTCAATAATATTCGCATAACCCGAAGTGATAACTTCATCACCAGTAGCCAGTCCTGATGTTATTTCTGCCACACCATTGTAGATCGTACCAACTTCAACCACTTTTCGCTTTGCAATTGTTTTTCCACCTTCTTCGCTTTTCACAAAAACATATTGTCCGTCACCTGATTTCTGAACAGCAGCAATAGGAACTATAAATGCATTATTATTTTTATAGTCAACAATTTTCAGGATAGCGATCATGTTTGGACGGAAAGATCCTGATTTGTCTTTCAATTTAACTTCAACATTAAAGGTTCTGTTCAAAGGATCGATCCTGTTTCCTGAATAATCAATATGAACATTAACTTCTTTCTTTTCATCAGGGAAATAAATAATTGCTTCATCTCCTTTTGATACCCTGCTGATGTAACTTTCAGCAACTTCTGCCTGCACTTTCAGAGAAGAAAGATTGATCACTCTTATGACAGGAACTCCTGGAGCTACAGTTTGTCCTATTTTTACTCCAACGATATCAACTACGCCATTGATCGGAGATTTGATCCTTGTCATATCAAGTTGCTGGTTCAAAGTTGCCATTCTTTTTTCTGCAGCTTCTTTGTTACTTTTAGCCTGAAGAAACTGAATTTCACTTCCTATTTTCTGATCCCACAGATTCTTCTGGCGATTAAATACTGTTAACGCAAGATCTAATTGCGTTTGAACTTCAGAGATGCTCTGGCGAAGAATTCTGTCGTCGATCGTTGCCATGACCTGGCCTTTTGAAACTTTATCTCCGACTTCAACAGAAATGGAAGTAATACTTCCAGCACTTTCAGCGCTTAGCATTACATCTTCATCGCCATCCACTTTTGCCTGGACTTCAATGAAATGTTTAAACGTAGAAGGCTTCATTTCTGTGACTGCAACTAATTTGGCCTTATTGATCGTGCTGTCATTTACTGACAATTCTGCTTCAAGTTTTGCGATCTCAGCCTTTAATTCAGCCTGATCTTTTTTTAATTGTTCCAGTTTGGCTTTCTTATCGTCACCTTTAGGTGCGCAAGCAAAAAGAGCTGCTGTAAGTAAAGAGAAAGTGATTATCTTTTTCATATTATCTAATGATTATGTGTAGTTGTGTTTGATTAATATTTAAAATTTCCTAATGCTTTATCAAGATCAATTTTTGCAAGGATAGCATCATAAAGTGCATTGTAGTAATTCGATTGTGCTTCTTTTAAAGAAGTTTCAGCATTCAGGACTTCAAGATTTGATCCGACGCCCTGATCGTATTTGATCTTACTTGTATTTGTTACACTATTTGCAAGATCAAGGTTTTGTTCCTGGATCTTTAAAGCGGAAATTGCATTTGCAAGCGAAGAGCGTGAAGATGAAACCTGTAATTCAATTGCGTCTTCAAAGTAAGTGATCTCATTCTTAATTTTTCTCAGGCTGAGTTTCTCATGTCTGATCTTATATTCCCGTTGTAGTCCGTCAAAAAGATTCAGACTAAGAGTTGCTCCGATAATTCCAACAGGATACCATTTGTAAGCAGGATCGAAAATGTTGAATTCAGTTCTTTGAGCACTTGTACTCAGGTTTCCGTAGGCTACAAGACTTGGAAGGTATTGAACTTTGTATCTTTTTACATTGTATTCCTGGATTTTTTCCTGAGTCTTCAGTAAGGCATACTCAATTCTTTTTTCAGGAGATGCCTTATCAAGTGAAATCCCGATCGTCTTGATCTCATCTGCATTCAATGAATCTGTTAGATTTATTGTTGATGCCTGTGGAAGTCCCATTTGTAACTTGAGATTACCTTCTGTAATTTCTATGAGCCGTTGAAATTTTTCCTGTTCAGAAATGACATTATTATAAGTTACCTGTATTCTGTCTACGTCAACTTTTTCAACAAAGCCATTTTCATACATTGACTTTATGTCTGAATTGTATTTTTCTAATCGGCTAACATTTGCATCGATCACTTTTTTTCTGTCACGCATCAATAGCACCATATAATATGCCTTTGTTACATTGACAGCTGTTTCAAGCTTTGTTCTGTCATTATTTTTTATCGATAGTTCTTTGAACGTTTTTGCAGCCTGAACTCCTAC
>JBMQEM010000122.1:0-5316 GCA_049363815.1 Bacteroidota bacterium | reverse complement strand
ATTAGGTATCGCCATTGTTCCAGCAAGATTAGTTCCGAACTTATTCCCTAAGACACGATTATTTATTCCGGCTTCAAGATTAGAATATGAACTCCCTGAAAAAAGATTTCCATCTCCGGGATTCAATCCACCAAATTCTACATTACTTCCTCCGCAAGAAATTCCCCCATGCGGATTTGCAATTTCATAAGATCCTGTCTTGTCAGTTCCAATCAGATTGCCTTTAAAAGACCCGCTTAACACTCCGTTATATATTATAGCGCCTTGATTATTTCCTGAAATAACATTGCGATTGACTTGTAATTGCTGTGAGGCATTTTGATTTCCCAAAATTGTTATTCCAATGTCATTTGAATCAGCAGCCGTACCACCGGTATCCAGTCCGATAAAATTATTTGTAATATCCAGAAGACTGTCATTACTTGAAAATATTCCCCAATTGTTATGACCGATCACATTCCGTCGTAAATTATCTCCGATAACCATCTGATATAGATCTTCCGAATGTACGGCTGTTGAAAAATTATGGAGTGTAAGTCCATACACCTTTCCAATGAAGCCTGATGGATCATTGATGTTCTCAAACCATAAACCTGGAAATGTTTTATTGACTCCTTCAATTGCAATTCGAGGGGCAGATCCAATATATCCATGTAAAGGCTGGCTTGCTCCATTGATTTCAAGAGAGTAGATTATTTGAGGCAATGCACTGTTCAATTGAATTGTCCGGGGTGCAGGACCGGATAAATTAAAATGTATAATATCCTGAGAAGGCGAAAAGTTTGCTGCATTAATGATATCCCTTAATGTACCCGGACCTGAATCATCAGAACTGAAGACGGAGAAAAACCTGGGAATAAAATTAATTGCTGAATTTGGAGAAAGTGAAGCACAACTATGAGCAGTAGAAAATTCGAATGCAGGATCAGTGCAGACATTACCACCATCAAGTTGCACGCCGGCGATTATAATCATGAGCGAATCGCAATAAATTTGCGGCAGCGGGGACTGAAGAACAATTGGTCCACTACAAGCTACAGTAATGAGGCCACCTGTTCCGTCAATGTTCGCATCATTTATAGCAGATCTCAGACTTCCAGGAACATTATCTAAAGGTGTTGTGACAGTATATACATTGCCATTTACTGCCATTGCACATTGTGCAGAAGTTTTTTCAGAAGAAAAAAATAAAAGTATAAGCGGAAACAATAAGAGCAGACATTTTTTCATCTGTTTTTTATTTAAAGATATCTAAATTTATTATTGCAGTAATTTCAATTCAACCAAAATTTTCTGATTCTGCACTTATTTATGTAATCATTCTGAAAATTGATGTGAACAGTTCAAATTCTTAAGTAGAAAATCAGATAATGGGGCAAAAATAAACGCCTTCTTCCGGGAGACAGAAGAAGGCGATACAATTAGACCATATAAAAACACAATACTCAGATGCCGTTAAAAGAAACGATATTTCCGCTATGACAGCTTTGACATTTCGCTCCTCTTTCAGATGCATTATAAATTACTTCACCGTTTTCA
The DNA here is from genome assembly GCA_049363815.1 of Bacteroidota bacterium. Taxonomy (GTDB): domain Bacteria; phylum Bacteroidota; class Bacteroidia; order AKYH767-A; family 2013-40CM-41-45; genus JADKIH01. The sequence continues at coordinate 3,777 of JBMQEM010000122.1, read as the reverse complement.
TCCAGACTTGTCCAGATCCAGCCTTGGTGAGCATTAGGATCCGACATTGATCTATACATAATATCTGAACCAGTTACATTTCCATTTTGATCAAGCGCTTCGCGAACCAGCATACTGTTGTTCGGATAAGTTGACTTTCCACTATTTCTAAAAGCTGAAGCTGCAGTAGAGTTCATTTTAATCCGGAAGTTACCCGATGTTTGCAAAGATTTTGCTGAAGAAGTCATATATACCAGACCTGATGATGACTGCACCATTTGTGCTATCGTCTGATCAGAGATTGATGTAGAAGAACATTCTTCATTTTCTTTTGTGCAAGACTGCATGATTCCCATAATTGAAATCAGGGAGATAATAGAAAGTAGTGTTTTTTTCATGGTTTTCGATTTTTGTTAAGTTAAAGTTAAATGAAAGACTCATGAATAATGTCTTGGAATTGTCACGCTTTACATTGGAAATGAAGAATTTGCAATTATCTCAGAATTTGCAGCCTATAGGCATCGAGCCGGATGAAGATAAAAAGGAGGATCGTAAACGACCATAACGATGAACCGCCATAGCTAAAAAATGGCAAAGGAATCCCAATTACAGGCGCTAATCCAATGGTCATACCGATATTGATCAATAAATGCACAAAAAGTATACACGCTACGCCATACCCATAGATCCTGGAGTAGGCTGATCTTTGCCTTTCAGCTACATAAATGATGCGGGCAAGTAGTGCAACAAAGAGTCCGATGACCACAAGACTTCCAAGAAAACCCCACTCCTCGCCTACTGTACAGAAAATAAAGTCTGTGCTTTGCTCAGGCACAAAGTCATATTTTGTTTGAGTTCCTTTTAAGAATCCTTTACCAAAAAATCCACCGGAGCCGATAGCGATCTTACTTTGATTGACATTATAACCGGCACCCTTCAGATCCACTTCTTTTCCAAGCAAAACATCAATACGAATTCGCTGGTGATCCTGAAGAACACTGTTGTAAAAATAATCGACACTGAACACAATTGCCATTGCTACAAGTGCGCCTGCAACAATTGTAAAAATATTTTTCTTATTCCTCCGCACGACCATTAAGATCAGCAAAGCAATTATTCCGATAACAATAAATAATGTTGTTTGCTGGATAAGCAATGCAAGAACAAACAATGCTCCTGAAACCAATCCAAGTAAAAGTATATTTCCTGAAAGACCTTCTCTGTAAAGGACAAGCACAAATGCACCGAAGACTAATGCAGAACCTGTATCATTTTGCAATAAGATAATTATAGCCGGAATTCCAATGATTGCCAATGAGATCAGCTTTGTTTTGAAATCCTGCATTCTTGTATCCAGTGTACTTAAAAATTTTGCAAGTGCCATGTTCGTTGCAAATTTCGCAAACTCGGCGGGTTGCAATTTATATGCACCAATGTCAATCCAACCATACGAACCTTTTACATTTTTCGCAAAAGCAAAGGTTGACAGCAGGAGCAAGATCATAACTACATAGATGGCATAGGAGAATGCCGCATAAAACTTTCCATCGATAACAAGGACCATTAAAGCGATGAACAATGCACAAACGATCCAGATGCTTTGTTTACCATAGTTCTGGGTAAAATCAAGAATGCTCTTATGCTCATCATTATAAACTGCTGCATAAATATTCATCCACCCGAATAAAACCATTACAAGGAAGATCCCTACAAGTACCCAGTCAATGTTTTGCAATATGCTTCTGTCGTCTCTTCCCATCAGTTTTTTGTTTTAATTAATTTCGGTCTGACCGGAATGAGTTTTACAACACTATCCTTCTTTGCAATCGGAACTTTTGGCTGATATACTTTTGGAGTAATAACTCCTTCAAACATTCTTTTCTCAAGATCTTTTCTGGCAATCGTATCGTTCAGATATTTCTCTATCATTAAAGTTGCAATAGGTGCAGCCCAGTCGCTACCCCAGCCTCCATTTTCAACCATGATCCCTACAGCGATCTTTGGATTTTCTCTTGGAGCAAAACCGACAAAGAGCGAGTGATCTTTCCCGGGATTCTGTGCAGTACCTGTTTTACCTAAAACGGTAATTCCTTTAATCTGTGATCGCGCAGCTGTTCCGGACTCGAGAACTTTTTGCATACCATCTTGCACGATGTCATAATACTCCGGACGAACTGAAGTATGATTCTTCTCTGTGAACTTTTTATCTTTCTGCGGGTTATTCCCTACTTTTTTCATGATGTGCGGAATATAAAAATGTCCGCGGTTGGCAATGATGCACATTGTATTTGCCATTTGCAATGGAGTAATTCCTAATTCACCTTGTCCGATAGAAAGGGAAACAACTGTAGACGATCTCCATCTGCCTTTACCAAAATATTTATCGTAATACTGAACAGTCGGAACATTCCCTTTCAATTCCTGAGGCAGATCACTATAAAGTCTTTTACCAATACCGAATGTTAGTACATGTCGTCTCCAATTCTCATAGCCTTCTTCAGTAGATTTAAATTTTTTCTGATCAACAATGCTCCTGAAAACATAACAGTGATAAGTATTGCATGAATGTTCGATAGCAGTTTCCAAAGCAATAGATCCATGTCGTGCATCACATTTCACAGTGAGTGAACCCATGTGATATCCTCCATCGCAGTAGTAAGAAGTATTCGGATGCAATACGCCTTCTTCTTCACCGATCAGATCGTTGATAAGCTTGAATGTTGAACCCGGCGGATAGTAAGCCATCAATGCACGATTGAACAAAGGCTTTGATGGATCAAATAAAAGATGAGCGTAATTTTTAGTTCGTGCACGTCCTACAAGTAAATTCGGATCATAGGAAGGATTACTTACGCAGGCGAGGATCTCTCCGGTAGAAGGTTCAATCGCTACGACTGCTCCGACTTTATTCTGAAATAATTTTTCAGCATACCGTTGCAGATCGGCATCGATCGTTATCGTAAGGCTTTCGCCGGCAACAGCAGCTGTATCATATTTCCCATCCTGAAAACTTCCTTTCTCGCGGTTGAATACATCAACCATAACTCGCCGGACTCCTCGTTGTCCGCGGAGAACTGTTTCATACGATTGTTCAATACCGCTTTTACCAATGTAATCACCATCGCGGTAGTACGGGTTTTTGTGAGTGATTGCAGAATCTACTTCACCGATATATCCGAACAAATGGGCAGCCATAGGATCAGGATACTTTCTAAGTGTACGGGGCTGAACAAAAAATCCGGGAAACTTATATAACTTTTCCTGAAATGTCGCATACGTAACGACAGACAATTGTTTTTCGAAGATCGTTGCTTTTACGGGTGAATAAGCTTTTGCTTTTCTGAACTTTTCAATATAATCTTCCTTTGTGATTCCGATCAGTTTACACAATTCAACAGTATCGATGTCCTTTGCTTGCTTGGGAATGATCATCAGATCATAAACAGGCTCATTAAATACAAGCAGCTTTCCATTTCTGTCGTAGATCAATCCACGTGAAGGGTAATCAATAACAAGACGTAATACATTATTATTTGCCGACAACTCATAACTCTTATCGATAACCTGAATATAGAATAAGCGCAACAAATAAATAAATGCTACAACGAAGAAAATAAAATAAATTACGGTAGTCCTACCCGATGATACGTTCATTTCTCTTCCCTTGTCTTCCGAATAAATACTGACCGACAACAATGAGTACAACGGTGATCATTGAATTGATGATTGCCTTTAAGAATGTCATAAAAAACTCACTGAAGCGGAACACCTCTATGTAAAAATACGCAAGATGATGCA
>JBMQEM010000121.1:0-21063 GCA_049363815.1 Bacteroidota bacterium | reverse complement strand
CTGACAACAGGGAGGATGTGTGGGTTAAAGCATTTATCAAGCAAGGTATTGAAGAGTTTTTCCGTTTATATGTCTGCAGTTATATGGATTTCAAAAAATCAGAAGTGCATTTTGTAGGAACGATCGCTTACTATTTCGATGAAATCATCCGTTCAGTTGGAAAAGAAAGGGAGGTAAATGTCAAAAAAATAATCAGGCATCCGATAAATCATCTGGCAGAATATTATCTGGAAAAATTGCAGTAAAGTTCTGAATGAATGACGGTAGGATATTCCTTTTAAGCATTTTTTATTTTGACTCAGTAGTTGTGATTTTGCCTTTTCCTGATATTTCCATTCTTCCCTAATTTTTACCATATTTACACACTTCAATTCAACCAAATTATGAGAAAAATTGTTTTTATCATCGGATTCCTGCTGACGGCTTGCATTTCAAACGGACAGAGTTTTGAGAGAAGATCCGGAACAGTCATAGATTCACTTCCCGTGAACGAAAGGGATCATAAAAACAGGATAGTCTATGATATTTTTATTCGGTCTTATTTCGATTCCAACCGGGATGGTAATGGGGATTTAGCTGGATTAACTTCCAAGCTTGCCAACATCCGTGGTATGGGTGCCGAAGGAGTTTGCCTTTCACCGGTTTTTCCGTCGCCTTCTTATGATAATTTTGATGCAACAAATTTTTACAAAGTCGACAGTGTATACGGCGATACAGCTGCTTTGAAAAAACTTGTTAATGCAGCTCATCAATTGAAACTGAAAGTTTTTTTAAACTTACCTGTCACCCATTGCAGTGTAAAACATCCATGGTTTCTAGCAGCATTATCTGCAAAATCTTCTCAGTTCAAAGATTATTTCATCTGGAAAGATGAAAAATCAATTACATCTTCAAAAGAGAACTGGCATTTTCCTCTGGATAAAAGCGGAAATAAAATTCCCGGAAAAAAATTCTACAGTACTTTCGGAAACAAAGCACCTGAACTGAATTTCAGTAATGCTGAAGTCCGGGCGGAGGTGATGAAGACCGGAGCATTCTGGCTGAAAGAGTTTGATCTGGATGGTTTCAGGATCGATGGTGTGGAATTATATTTTAATGATAACGCTGTCGAAGAATCAGGTAAATGGTGGAAAGAATTTCATTCAGAGATGAAAAAAACAGAACCCAATTTCTATCTTGCCGGTAATGTTTTTTCCGGTGCTAATAATTTATTTGTAGGAAAAGGATTCGATGCCCTTTTCAACCATGATATTTCTTCTACAATCATTAATACTGTAAAGAACGAAAGAGATTCTGGATTGGTCATGGGTCTACTAAAATTAAGAAGTTCGAATGTTTATGAAGCCGGTGAGGTAATCGATATCACCGGACTTAATAATGAAAACCGCGACCGGATCATGAGTATTCTAGAAGGAGATCTGGATAAGGTTAAATTGGCTGCTTCATTGCTCTTCACTTTGCCGGGATCACCATATTTGTATTATGGAGAAGAGATTGGTATGTATGGAAAATTGCCGAAGGAATATGTGCGTGAACCATATTTGTGGTCAACTGCAAAAAATGCAGGAGGCAAAACAAAGTGGAAGGCAAGTAAATATAATTCTCAGGACGTCAAATCATTTAATGTAAGTTCGCGAGATACCACATCGCTTTTCTCACACTATAAAAAACTGATGGCGCTTCGCAGATCAACTCCGGGATTGAATGGTAACGGATTCGAATATGTAAAATGTTCGGATGATCGTGTCATTTCATTTTTAAGGTATTCAGATAAACAAAAAGTGCTGGTTGTTATAAATCTGACAAAAAAAGATGTGGATGCAAGTATTGAAGTAAAAGGCACTATCCAGTCTACGATATTTGAAAATGGAAAAGTGATGATTGACGGTGAGAAAATGATCTGTTCGCCTTATGCAGTATCAGTATTTGCTGTAAACTGATGATGAAAGCCCGGATTCTGTTTCTCATTTGTATTCACCTGGTGACTGTACATGAGTTATCGGCACAGGTCTACGGCTGCACAGATCCACTTGCAATTAACTATGATAATACTGCAACAAACAACAATGGAAGCTGTGTTTACACGCAGGCATCTGTTGCTGCATTATCAAGTGTTTCATTGGATCCATCCATTTCCGAAACTTCGGGTTTGATCCTCTGGAATGAAAAACTCCTGACTCACAATGACAATTCCGATACCGTTTTGTATTCACTGGATACTTTATCAGGAAATATCCTTCAGCAATATTATTTACCGGGTGTGGTCAACTATGACTGGGAAGAAATAGCTAGCGATTCTGAATTTATATACATCGGTGATTTTGGAAATAATGTAAATGGCAACCGGACTGATCTCAACATCCTGCGGATTGAAAAAAGTTCACTGCTGAATAATACACCTGTTATCGATACAATTTCCTTTTCGTATTCAGATCAGTTTGATTTTACTCCCACAGGCGCGAACAATACGGATTTTGATTGCGAAGCATTCATAGTTTCTCAGGACAGTATCTTTCTTTTTACAAAGCAATGGGTAAGTAATAAAACAGCGTTGTACTCCTTGCCAAAAAATCCGGGTAATCACGTTGCAGAATTTAGGTCGCTTCTGGATGTTCAGGGTATGGTCACAGGTGCGACTTATCTGGAGTCAAAAAGAATGATCGCATTTTGTGCTTATACAAATTTGCTTCAGCCATTTCTTTATTTGCTATATGATTTTCAAGGAACTGATTTTTTTGGTGGTAACAAACGCAGGCTTTCATTATCATTGCCTTTTCATCAGGTCGAAGGAATTGCAACCGGCGACGGACTGAAATATTATTGTTCGAATGAAGCTTTTTCTCAGCCACCTGTGATCAACACTCCCCAGAAACTTCACACTATTGACTTGAGTGCATATTTAGGAAATTATATGAATGAGCTCATCCTTACTTCTAAGGAACAGGCAGTTAATTCAATTACAATTTCTCCGAATCCTTTTTCCGGGTCGTTTACCATTTCCGGACTTGGTGAAATGAGAAATGCTGAATACATGATAACCGATCAATATGGCAAGCTCATCTCTTTTGGAAAACTACCTGCGACACGAACAGAATTTGATTTGCCTACGATAAGTTCAGGGATATATTTTTTCTCCATCCGTCAGGACGGTTCTCCGTCTTTGTTTTATAAATTGATCAGGCAATAAAGTCTGCTTCAATCTAACTTTATGGCTTTTTTCATCACCATGCCGTTTTTGTTTGAAAACGTTACGTTATATATTCCCGGGCTGCCATGACTGATTGAATTCAAGTCAATATTCAGTTCAGTAGATTGTTTGTCAATTGGCTTACTGTAAATAAGTTTTCCGCCTGAATCTGTTATCGTCAGATAATAATCTCCGGTGTTTTCAAGTTTGGAAAAATCTATTCTCAGATCACCTGACGTTGGATTAGGAAAAATCAAAAATTTATTTTCTTTATCAATTGTTTTTATCCCTGTTATTCCTTGTCCTTCAGTGATCGTAAAGAATTCGTCAATCGCAAGGTTTGTATAATATTCGATTGTTCCGGATAGCCATTCGACCTTGATTGAGTCTATGACTGAAGCATTGCCAAGTCCAAAATGTGCCCTGAGATCATTTTGTCCGCAATATGAACTTTGTGCTGAGATCTCACGCATCTGCCAGACAGGAATGCCGTTGATGATCGTTTTCATTCTGATCTTTGTTCCAATTGCACTTTTATTGGTAACAGTTCCGACAAGTTTGATAGTGCTCCAGTGATTTCCATTTCCATCATTGTGGTATAACAGATCCGGTTCGTCCACGTTGTTAAACCTGACTGTTGCTACGGCAAGGTCCTGGAAGCCATCATTGTCATAATCACCGAAAGCACAACCATACGACCAAGAAGAATCGGTTGCAAGAGGTGATGTGCCGATTCTTTCGAAAGTGCCATTGCCGTTGTTGAGATAGAAAAAGTTCAGTTGCAAAAAGGCTGAGTTGTAGGTATTGGTCACAAACAGATCGAGATCACCGTCATTGTCCACATCGCTCCATGCAGAACTGAAGGAATGGTCATTTGTTTTAGAAACGGTATCACTTGTGATTTTTGTAAAATTGAAGTTTCCTTCGTTTCTGAAAAGAGCATTACTAGATTGGTCGTTGGCAAGAAACACATCCATATCACCGTCATTGTCGTAATCACCCCAGCTACTGCTCATGGTATATCCGCCATTATTCACCAATGGACCTGTTGTAATTCTGGTGAAAGTGCCATTGTCATTTCTGTAAATATTTTCATCATTGACTGTCAGACCTTCATTCGTTACGAAGAGATCGAGATCGCCGTCAGAATCCATATCAGTCCAGTTGACACTTCGTGAGGTGAACAAGTCAGTGACAGGACTACCGGTGGTTATTTCAGTAAACGAATTGTTGCCATCATTATGATATAGCCGGTTGCGATCTGTGCTTGCTCCACCGCCGCTTCTTGACATATACAGATCGACGAGTCCATCGTTGTCATAGTCACCCCATGAAGCTGTTTCACAGTAGCCATTTGTAGTCACTACAGCAGTGCCGGTAATTTGAGTAAAGTTTGCAATGCCGTCATTTGTGTAAAACAAATTATTGAAGTTATACCAGTTTACCACATATGCATCTGCATCACCATCGTTATCTGAATCGGCAAAAGTAGCACCATCGCTTGGTTTATTATCAGTAACAATAGGATCACCGGTAGCAGCGACAAAAGACCCGCTTCCAATATTCATATACATCATATTGTTCTGCCCACCGGCTTTCCCGTTAGAAATAAATAGATCGACCATTCCGTCATCATTCATGTCGATCCAGTTTACGCTTCTTGAATCACCGGGAGTGGTAACTACAGGTCCGCTTGTGATCCTGGTGAAGGTTTGTCCATTAGAACAAATCGTTAGTAAAAAGATGCAGATGGAAGTAATGGCTTTTTTCATAGTGTCAGTTTTAATCGAATAATTATTGTAATTCTATCAATAATTTTATTCCTTTATTTAATTATTATTCGAACGACAGTTTCATGAAGTTAAACTGTTTTCTGCTAATTTCGAAAGGATTTCACATGCGGAAAGTTGTTGTTCAGGTGCAGGAAAGAGTAGTTTGTCTTTTAGTAAAGAAAATCCGGCTGAAAATCCTCAAATTGGCATTATGAAAAGAAGAATTGCCTTACATGTTCTCTTTTGGCTGACCTATCTTGTGTGGAGTGGTTATATTCTTGGTTCGTATGATGGAAATTTTTCACGCTCCTTTATGAGTGATCTGGCGCACCTGCCATTGAAAATTGCCGTTACATATTTCATGATGTATTATATTTTACCGAATTATGTTAATACTAAAAAGTACCGCCAACTCTTTTTCATTCTTGCTTTCCTGGTGATCGCATCCTCATTGATCCAGAGGTTTACGATTTACAGAATAACACAACCTTTCTTTTATCCTGAAAGCACATTCTATTTCTGGAATTTTCCAAGACTGTTATGGGGAGCTTTTGATGTTTTTTCAATCGCTGCAATTGCCTTGAGTATAAAATTGTTTAAGAACCGCTATGAAGGCCAGCAAAGGGAAGAGCAATTGAAAAGGGAGAAAGCGGAGACCGAACTCAGGTTTTTAAAAGCACAGATCAATCCGCATTTTTTATTTAATACGTTGAATAGTATTTATTCTTTGACAAGGGTTCAATCGGATGCTGCACCGGATGCCGTAATGAGGCTGTCAAAGATCCTGCGATATATACTTTATGAAACTGATAAATCTACAACGATAGAGAAAGAGTTAATTATTGTTGACGACTATATTGAGCTTCAGAAGTTAAGATTCGGAAAGAGGATAAATGTTACTGTAATGAAAACGATCGACAATCCGCAGAAGGAAATTGCTCAGCTTATAATCCTTCCATTGGTTGAGAATGCATTCAAGCATGGCACAACCGGTACGGTTGAAACTTCAGAGATATTGATCAAAGTTGAGTTGATAAAGAATGACCTTACAGTACATATCATCAATCCTGTATCAGAAATAGCTGTGAAAGAAGGAGCGCAGGAGGGGATTGGCCTGGCTAATATATCCCGGCAATTACAATTATTATATAAAGAATACAGTTTTTCTCATGAGCAAAGGGATGGTAATTTCTTTGTAAATTTACGCATCGACTTAAATAGTTATACTGAATATGAATTGCCTGATAATAGAAGATGAACATCTGGCTTCTGAAGTTCTGAAAGATTATATTCAACAGATGCCGGGATTGAATCTTGCAGCTGTGTGTGAAAATGTCTTTACCGCAAATGAAGAATTACACAGGTCGAAAGTTGATATAATTTTTCTTGATATAAACCTGCCCCGGATGAGTGGACTTGATTTTCTGAAATCATTGAACGGAAAGTATAATGTAATTCTGACAACTGCATACCATCAGTATGCACTCGATGCTTTTGACCTGAATGTAATCGACTATTTACTGAAGCCTATTGAATTCAGTCGTTTCTTGCAAGCTGTCAATAAAGTCTATGAAAAGACAAGAACGGTTCGTTCAGCAAATCGACCTGAATCCGTTGAACGAAAATTCTATTTTTTTAATACTGATAAAAAGAACATTAAAGTTTATGCCGATGAAATACTTTTTATTGAAAGTCTGAAAGACTATGTCAGGATCCATGCCGGCGATAAGCAAATTGTGACCAAATTTCAGATCGGTGAACTGGAAGAATACCTGGCCGATGAAAAATTTGTCAGGATCCATAAATCGTTCATTGTAAATGTGGATAAAGTCACAGCTTTTAATTCTACTCAGATTGAGGTTGGAAAATCTACATTGCCGATCGGAAGAACGTATAAGGAGCTGGTTGAAAAACGACTCATAAGTTAAATTCAAATTAGCTTTGCACCGAGTTCCGGTTTGCAGTACTTGAGAAAGTCCTGCCAGACGCAGCCGGTTGATCAATTCTATGATTTTTATTCATTTCAGGAAAGACTTTTGTCATCAATAGGGTTGTAAGTGGTGACTAGCTTTGAACCATGAAGGTAGTATTGTATTTAGTACTTGTTTTTCATTCCGCTTTCCATTTACTCGGTTTTCTGAAAGCATTTGATCTGGCAAATTTGTCAGAGATAAAAACAAAGATTTCGGGCACAAGTGGTATCATATGGCTATTAACATCAGTATTGTTTCTTGCTACAATTGGTTTGATGATCTTTAATGTAGATTGGTGGATTTATCCTGCAGTAGTAGCAATTATTACCTCTCAAATTCTTATCATTTCGACATGGAAGGATTCGAAGAATGGAACAATAATTAATGTGATATTATTGGTTATGATCTTGCTGCAGTGGGGGAAAACTGAATTTGAGGAACAGTACCGTTCAGAAGTCACGGAGCAATTGCGGATCACGAAAGGAAAAGGTCACGACTTACTGACAGAAAAGGATATAGTGAAATTGCCTGAGCAGGTCAGGAAGTATCTGGTTTATTCCGGTTTCTTGAACAAACCGAAAGTTGAAAATTTCAGGATCAGGTTCAATGGAAATATCCGAAAAAGTAATGAAGCGGATTGGATGCCGTTTACTTCTGAACAATATAATTTTCTTTCAACTTCAGCAAGGTTGTTCTTTATGAAAGCGGAAATGAAAAATATTCCGCTGGCCGGGTTTCATAAATTTAAAAACGGGGAAGCGTCAATGGATATCAGATTACTTTCTCTTTTTAATGTTCAGTACGCCTCAGGTAAGGAAATGGGTATTGCTGAGACGGTCACTTTCTTCAATGACATCTGTTGTATGGCGCCGGGAGCCTTGATCGATCAGAGAATAGAGTGGGTCGGAGAAAATGGTGATAGTGTTTTCGCAAAATTCAGGAATAATGATATTCAAATCAGTGCAACTCTTGTTTTCAACGATAAAAATGAATTGGTCAATTTTATTTCTGATGACCGGTACACCATGTCCAAAACCGTTGGTATGGAAAAGATCCGGTGGTCAACTCCGTTGAAAAATTATAAGTTGTATCATGGCTACAAGCTCGCTTCATCTGCTGCAACCATTTACAGTTATCCTGATGTTGAATTGCAATATGGAACTTTTGAATTGCAGGAGATAGATTACAATGTAAGTGATTTTTAGAAATTAAAATTCTAGTCAAGTGAAATCGAATTTACTGAAAATTGTTGCCGTACTTCTTCTGTTCTTCAATGGAGCTGGAGCAATTTACGGCGGTGGTAATTTTATTCTTCATCCTGATGGAAGCAGCCTTGGAATTACAGAAGAATGGCTGAGATATTCTCCTTTTGAAAACTTTCTCATTCCCGGAATTGTCCTCTTTATAGTAAATGGAGTATTTAATTTTGTTGTCATCATTTTTATTCTGAAGAAATGGAACTACTATCAGACATTGGTCATTTGTGCCGGTGTATTGCTGAGCGGGTGGATCCTGATCCAGATGATAATGCTTCGGGATGTGAATAATTTACATGTAATTATGGGCTCTACAGGAATTTTGCTCATTGTAACCGGATTTATGCTCAGAAGAGAACGAACAGGATTGGAATAAGGGTATAATTTCATATTTTACCTTAACTTTACTCGTACTTTTCAAATTAAATATTGTGAAGCATGGAAGCATACGACACAGTCGTTGAAGCGATCAATGGCTTAAAGAAACAGGGCTATGTGGAAGATCTCAATCTGAGGCAGAATTGCCTGGAATGCGTTCAAAGAGACATAAAATTATTTCACGATGAATTTCAAATCGATAAGTATTTTCGGTTTGAGGGAAATTCAGATCCTGCAGATGAGAGTATCGTTTACGCAGTATCTTCACCTAAATACAATATAAAAGGTGTATTGGTCAATGGTTATGGAATAAGTTCAGAGTCGCTTACCAATGAGATGCTTGAAAAATTAAAATAGATATATTATATTAAAGAACAAACGGACCTATAATCGTATGAAGAAACTCTTACTTTTATTTTTCTTACTATTTGCATTGCGTTCATCTGCTCAGACGGATATTGTCACCTATGCAGGCAACAATGGCAAAGAAACCTTTTATGACGTTACGCAGATCACCGATGGATCATTTCTTGTCTGTGGCTATGCTGATGATCTGAACTGGATCAATGCAGGTGTTCAAAGAATTCAACTTAATTATCCGGGAACAATTCCAAATTCACTTGGGTCTAACCGATATGGCTTTATTTTACATTTGAGTTCTGATCTTCAAAGCATTTTACAGGTTGTACATTTTCCTCAGGGAGTAGTTGAAGATATTCGATTCATTAAAACGAATACACTTCCATATACTGCGACGGGCGATCTTTACATCAGTGCAAATACGGCTGATACAGATGCAAATAATGGTGGATACATTATTGGAAAACTAGATAAGAATTTCTTGAATGGTCTGCCGTCAGCTTTGGAATGGATAGAAGTGGTTTGGGCGAAATCCGGACCAAAGGATTATCATCCATGGGATGTAACAAATGATGGTCGTGTCTTTTATATTTCCGGTGAAGCATATGGGTATGACTGGAGTGCTGTTTATTGTCTTGACCAGTTCGGACAACGTGCTGTTGTGGAGAACTGGAGAACTCATTGGTTGAAAAACGGTTCTGAATTCAAGGGAACACCCGCTTCTTCTAATCCTCAAGGAGGAATTGATTCTGTAGACTATAGTGGAATAGTTCTCAAGATCTGGGGTCGGTGCGATCTCCGTTCTTGGACACAAAACGAGTATGACAACATTCAACCCGATGGGAATGGCGGCACTAAGAAAGGTACATGGCCGGCTGATATTCTTTTCAACGGTCCTTGTGATCCTGCAAATCCTACAGCAACCGGTCCTGGGTATACCGGATATTCAGCTGCCGCCGGAAGTCCGGTTTATGGTGGTACGAATATTTGTATAGATAAACGTAATAACAATGTTTACCTCGGAATGAGTTTTAAAAGTGTTACCTCAGGAGGTAGTCCTGATTTTGAACCTGCAGTTATTGCAATGAACGAATCAGGTACTATGCTATGGTGGTCGCGTTTATATCATGAGATCACTCCTGCAGGCGATACGATGGAATCTGTACCTGATCAGTATATAGACGCATTGGCAATTGACTATTCAGCCAACAAACTTGTTGTAGGTGCGCGATGCCATGGGAATAACGTTGAAAATTTCTGGGAAGGTAATCAGATTGCCAGCGACCCGATTGCTTATGGTTTTCAGAATCAGTTTACAGGTACAAATGGAAATATACATTTATCATGGCTTGGAAAATTTTTGTTGAATGATGGCACGTTGACAAATTCAACTTTTATGGGGGAGTATGCTGAAGGAACGGCTTCTCTTGGAACTCCTCACGCAGATCCGAATCTTGATGGATGGGCAGACCCGAATACCGGTTGGCCTGATGTGAATACTACCCGAATTGCACGAAATAATATGAAAGTTACAAGCTCCGGGGATGTTTGTGTGATCGCTGTCGGACGACGAACAATTACTACTGCCAATGCTTACCAAAAAATGGTGAAACCTGATTTCGGTGGACTAAGTGCCTGGAATAGTTTTGTGCGGGTTTATGATTCTCAGTTTCATGTCCCAAAATATTCCTCACTTGTAGTTGGAGTGTGGGACACACTTACACAAGCCGGAGGCGACAATACTGAACTGTTTGGAATTTACAAGACAAGTCAGGGTGTGATCTGTGTGGGCCGACAGAAAGCAGATACAAACGGACAAGCAAGCGGAAATAATATCCCGTTTACAAATGTTGTACCTTGGGGAAATAATTCACCTTTGAATGAAAGTGCAATCCTTGTTTACTATCAGGCAAGTAATCTGGTAGACAATAATGATAGTATTTTGACTCATATCATTTCACCGAACTCTGTGGTCAATAAAGAAGAACTTATTCTTTATCCAAATCCTGTTAATGACAGGATCCAGATAGCCTTCACAGATAAGAACAATAATTCAGATGAATGGCGGTTTGAATTAATGGACGGAACAGGAAGGGTGATCTATTCTGGAATGCTTAAGAACAATTTATTGAATATGTCAGATATTTCAAATGGAATTTATTTGTTACAATTGAGCAACAATGAAAAAAATTACTTTTCAAAGGTAATGATTGTTAGATAGAATCTTTAACGAAAAGTAATTTATGGCCTCAAACAATTTTAATTTTTCCGGTTTAACTGATGCAGAAGTGCTGGCATCTCGTGAAAAATCTGGGGCAAACAAATTAGCCTATAAAAAAGAAAACACTTTTCTCGAAGCAGTGAAAAGTATTGTGAAAGAGCCGATGATCATTCTGCTCTTTGTCGCTTCAGTTGTTTATTTTTTAAGTGGAAAACCGGAAGATGCCATATTTCTTTCTGTTGCAATTGTTCTTGTGGCTGCAATTTCACTTTATCAGAATTCGCGAAGCAGAAATGCATTGGAGAAATTAAAAACGTTTATCAAGCCTGCTTGTAAAGTCATTCGAAATAATCAGGAACTGGAAATTGATAGTCAGGAACTTGTAGTTGGTGATCATATTATCGTCGAGGAAGGAATAGTGATTGCAGCTGATGCAGTTATTGTTCAATCGAACGATTTTTCAGTAGATGAATCCATTCTTACCGGTGAATCTTTGCCGGTATCAAAAGATAGTTCAAGTGAAGATAATAGGATCTACCTCGGATGTACTGTTACCGGCGGACTTGCTATTGCAAAAGTAACTGCAGTTGGAAATGAAACAAAACTAGGCAAGATCGGAAAGAGTCTGGAAAGTATAAGTGAAGAAAAGACTCCACTGGAAATGCAGATCCGGAATTTTGTGCGTAAGATGGTTATTTCAGGGGCAATTGTTTTCATTACAGTATGGGGTATAAATTATTTCATGATTCGGGATGTGATGGATAGCCTGTTGAAAGCCCTGACTCTTGCCATGAGTATTTTACCGGAAGAGATCCCTGTCGCTTTCTCTACATTTATGGCTTTAGGTGCATGGCGATTGATGAAGATGGGAATCGTTGTGAAGCAGATGAAAACTGTTGAAACACTTGGAAGTGCCACTGTGATCTGTGTGGATAAGACCGGAACCATAACAGAAAACAGAATGAGCCTGGCAAAGGTGTATGATTTTTCTGCAGATAAAATTATAGAGGCTTCGGAATCATTCAGCGAATCAGGGAAAGAATTAATCCGGATTTCAATGTTTGCTAGTGAACCTATTCCGTTTGATGCTATGGAAGTTGCCTTGCATACTTCTTATCTGAATTCTGTCTCGGTTGATGAAAGACCGGATTATAAAATGAGTTATGAGTATCCACTAAGCGGTAAGCCGCCTATGATGACTCATGTATTTGAAAATGGTTCAGGTAACAGAATAGTTGCTGCAAAAGGAGCACCGGAAGCGATTATGAATGTATGCGGATTAACTACAGAACAAAGAGCAAAAGTGGATCTCGCATTAAAGAGTCTGGGAAAATCCGGATTTCGCTTGCTCGGAGTTGCTCAGTCTGATCTGGCAGGAAGAATCTTTCCAAAAACCCAGCAAGAGATCAGTTTTGCGTTCAAGGGAATCGTTGCATTCTATGATCCGCCAAAAGAAAATATTTCTGAAGTGCTGAAGAATTTCTACCAGGCAGGAATCGGAGTAAAAATAATTACAGGTGATAACTCTGAAACAACAACAGCTATAGCCGGCCAGATCGGATTTGCAGGAGCTGAAAATTCGCTGACCGGTGAAGAATTGCTGACTTTGTCAGAGCAGGAGCTGAAACAAAAAGTGTCTGTTACAAATGTCTTTACAAGAATGTTTCCCGAAGCGAAACTCAGAGTCATTTCCGCTTTGAAAGCTAACAATGAAATTGTTGCGATGACCGGTGATGGTGTAAACGATGGCCCTGCTTTAAAAGCAGCTCATATTGGAATTGCCATGGGGCGGAAAGGAACTGAAATAGCCAAACAAGCCGCATCTTTGATCCTTGTTGATGATGATCTTTCAAAAATGGTCGATGCAGTCGCAATGGGAAGGAAGATCTATTCCAACCTGAAAAAAGCGATCCAGTACATTATTTCCATTCATATCCCAATTATACTGACAGTATTTATTCCATTGGCATTAGGCTGGATCTATCCGAATATATTCTCTCCTGTACACATCATATTTCTGGAATTGATCATGGGTCCAACGTGTTCAATTATCTATGAGAATGAACCAATGGAGAAAAATACTATGTTGCAAAGTCCAAGACCTTTCAGCACCACTTTCTTTAACTGGAAGGAACTTGCCACCAGTGTAGTTCAGGGACTTGCAATAACAGCAGGAACATTATCAATATACCGTTTCGGTGTTGGAAATTATTACGATGAAAATACCATCAGAACGATGGTCTTCATTGTCCTGATCTCAGCAAATATATTTCTGACATTAATCAACAGGTCTTTTTATTATTCTGTATTGACCACCCTCAGGTACAAAAATAATCTGGTTCCTGTGATCATATTCATAACCATTTTGATTACGGCTCTTCTGTTATTTATCCCTTCTCTTACCGTATTTTTTGAATTTAAGAAATTGAATTTATACCAGACCGGAGTGAGTATTTCAGCAGGTTTTATATCCGTTATCTGGTATGAACTTGTGAAGTGGAGAAGCAGGCTTCGGAAGAAAGTATAGTTTATTTTGCGATGAAAATTAAGTATCTGAAAATGGTAATTTTAATTTAGCATTGTACAGTAAAAGTGATCCTGTGGGCTTGATGCCCATTTTTTGGGAAGACAAAAAAAGAAACATTGAAAATGCCCGCTTGAATTCAGGAATTTATTTTCAAATGAAAATATTATATCAGACAGTTGTGATTTGAATTGAGGGATTAAATGAAGAATCAAATTGCTGGTGAATATTGAGTCATTTGAAAGAATAGTGGCTCTTGTTTATTTTGTAATTATAACTTACTTTTGGACCTGTGAAGCATTCTGTTGCCATTTTTCTGTTAGTTGTCCATCTGTTCACTGCAACGGAATTGTATCAGTTGCTTAAATTTCCATTATTGATTGAACATTTTAGAGAGCATAAACAGCAGGATTCAAACCTTTCTTTTTATGCATTTTTAAAAATGCATTATGCAGAATCTATCATTCACGACGATCATGATCATGACATGAAACTGCCTTTCAAGACAGACCAGGGATGTATAAATACTTCCATTACTGCCATCGAATCCTATCCGCATTTTGAAATGCATTTGAAGCCTTCTAATAATCCGACCAAAATATTTTTTCCTTACAGGGAGTCATTTTTACCTTCTTCTTTTTTATCGAGTATCTGGCAGCCGCCAAAAGTTTCCTGATTATATTTTATTTTGTTGAAGAATGATCCGTTGAAGTATTGAATACTGCTGATCATTTATTCTTATTTTATAATTCATGAAATAAATCAGAGGATGCTTAATAGAATTATTGAGTTTTCAATCCGTAATAAACTCATTGTAGGAATTTTTGTATTTCTGCTCATTGGATATGGCTCATACCAGGCTACCCAATTACCCATTGACGCTGTACCGGATATTACGGATAACCAGGTTCAGGTCATTACTATCGCCCCTTCATTTGGTGCAACAGATATAGAACGACTTGTTACGTTTCCGATCGAACAGGTCAACAGTAATATCAATGGACTGAAAGAGATCCGGAGTTTTTCCCGGTTCGGTCTTTCACTCGTAACTATTGTATTCAACGATGGAATTGATATATACTGGGCAAGGCAACAAGTAACGGAACGACTTCAACAGGTACAGAATCAGATCCCAAAAGGAATCGGTACACCTGAACTGGGTCCCATCACAACAGGACTTGGCGAGATCTATCAGTATGTTGTCAGAGCTAAGCCGGGTTTTAAAGAGAAATATGATGAAACAGAATTACGGACAATTCAGGATTGGATCGTCCGACGTCAGCTCTTAGGTGTAAAAGGGGTTGCTGAAGTAAGTAGCTTCGGAGGTAAGTTGAAGCAATATGAAATTTCTGTCGACCCTAATAAGTTACAGTCATTTAACTTATCAGTCAATGATGTTTTCACAGCTCTTGAAAAAAATAATCAGAACACGGGCGGAGCCTACATAGAAAAAGGAGCGACAGTTTTATTTATCCGAAGTGAAGGTCTCATTGGTTCAGAGGAGGATATCAGGAATATTTCCGTGAAAGAAACCCGGAACGGAACACCAATATTCATCAAAGATATCGCTGAAGTAAATATTGGTTTCGCAACAAGGTATGGAGCAATGACCTATAATGACGAAGGTGAAGTTTCCGGTGCAGTTGTAATGATGCTGAAAGGAGCGAATAGCAGTGAGGTAATAAAGAATGTAAAGGAAAGAATTGAGCAGATCAGTAAGACTCTTCCGGAAGGAGTGATCATAGAGCCTTTTCTGGATAGAACAAAGATGGTTAACAATGCAATTGGTACCGTCGAAAAAAATTTATTTGAAGGAGCGCTGATCGTTGTTTTCATTCTTGTTCTGTTTCTTGGAAATTTCCGGGCCGGATTTTTAGTGGCATCGGTAATTCCTTTGTCAATGCTCTTTGCAATAATTCTGATGAATGCCTTTGGTGTGAGTGGGAACCTGATGAGTTTGGGTGCACTTGATTTCGGATTGATAGTCGATGGCGCTGTCATTATTGTTGAAGCAGTGATGCATCAACTTTATCATAGCAAGAAGCTCGAAGGGTTCAATGTCCTAACCCAAAAACAAATGGATGAACAAGTAAGCAGATCTGCTTCACGGATGATGAACAGTGCCGTCTTCGGTCAGATTATCATCCTTGTTGTATATCTTCCGATCTTTACATTACAGGGAATTGAAGGAAAGATGTTCAAGCCGATGGCGCAGACAGTTGCATTTGCACTTGCCGGAGCCTTTGTACTTTCGATCACTTATGTGCCTATGATGAGTGCCTTCTTTCTCAGTAAGAAGATAAAGCATCAACCGGGATTTTCTGACAGGATCATGTTCAGGATTGAAAGAAGGTATCAACATTTGCTTGAAAGGGTAATAAATTTTCCCAGGACTGTTGTTGCAATCGTTGTAGTACTCTTTTTATCTGCGATTCTTATTCTGACCAGATTAGGTGGTGAATTTATTCCCGCTCTTGAAGAAGGTGATTTTGCTGTTGACACCAGGGTATTGACCGGCAGTAATCTCGAAACTACGATTGAGAATGTTCAGAAAGCAGCCGGTGTTTTAAAATCACGTTTTCCTGAAGTTGAAAAAGTTGTGACGAAGATTGGTAGCGGTGAAGTTCCAACTGACCCAATGCCTATTGAAGCAAGTGATATGATGGTAATATTGAAACCGAAGAAAGAATGGACTTCAGCGAAAACATTCGATGACCTGGCTGCTAAGATGGGAAAGGCGCTGGAAGATATTCCTGGGATAACTGCAGGGTTTCAGTATCCTGTTCAGATGCGCTTCAATGAGTTGATGACTGGCGCAAGACAGGATGTTGTCTGCAAGATTTTCGGTGAAGATCTTGACAGCCTGTCACATTATGCGAATAAACTTGGCGACCTCGTTTCGCAGGTCAAAGGGAGTGAAGCACTTTTTATTGAACCGGTAAATGGATTACCACAGATCATTGTTGAATATGATCGTGCCATGATCGCCCAGTATAATCTGAATATTGAAGATGTGAACAGGGTGGTAAATATTGCATTTGCAGGATTAAGTACCGGGCTGATATTCGAAGGTGAAAAGAGATTTGAACTTGTAGTGAAATTGAAAAATTCAAGAAGGGAAACTCTGGAAGATGTAAGGAATTTATTGATACCGACACCAAACGGATACCAGATTCCTTTGTATCAGATAGCAGATGTAAATATTAAAAATGGGCCGAATCAGATTCAGAGAGAAGATGCGAAACGAAGGATCGTTGTTGGATTCAATGTCAGAGGAAGAGATGTACAATCCATCGTAACTGAATTACAGTCAAAAGTTGAAACGCAGATCGATCTGCCCGATGGATATTATATTACTTATGGTGGTGCATTCGAGAATTTAATTGCAGCAAAGAAAAGATTGATGATCGCTGTCCCGGTTTCTTTACTACTCATTTTTATGCTTCTCTATTTTGCATTTAATTCTGTCAAGCACGGATTGCTGATCTATACAGCTATTCCGCTTTCCGCTATCGGCGGAATTATTTTTCTCGCACTCCGCGGAATGTCATTCAGTATTAGTGCGGGTGTCGGATTCATTGCCTTATTTGGTGTCGCTGTATTAAATGGAATTGTCCTTATCGCTGAGTTTAACAGATTAAAAAAAGAAGGAATGCATGACCTGAAAAGAATTGTATTAATGGGAACGAAGGTGCGACTACGTCCGGTTCTTATGACTGCTTTGGTGGCCTCTTTGGGATTTTTACCAATGGCATTAAGTAATGGGTCCGGTGCTGAAGTGCAGAGACCATTGGCAACAGTTGTTATCGGAGGATTGTTGATCGCAACTTTCCTGACTTTATTTTTATTGCCGATTTTATATATCATGTTTGAAGGGGGAGGAGTTTCAGGAAAACTATCGAAGGCCACTAAAACTACTTTAATGGTATTTTTATTCTCCGGTTTATCGGTTTTTTCTTTTGCACAGGAATCTGTTACACTTGATAAAGCTGTGGAGATGGCATTGAAAAACAACATGACTATAAAAAATGAGAGGCTACTAACAGAATACCAAAACAGATTGTCCCGGACAGGGTTCGATATTCCAAAAACAAATCTTGCTTTTGAGTACGGGCAATTCAATAGTGTGTATCACGATAAAAAGTTCTCTGTCACACAATCAATGAATTTCCCTGCAGTTTACATCCGGCAAAGAAAAGTGCTTAAAGAGAATTATCAATCTGCTTTGCTTGAGTTGAGTCTTAAGGAAGCTGAACTGAAACGCGAAGTGAGTGCATCATATTTTTTGCTGTTGAACATGTCAGAGAAAGAGATCATTCTTTCTGAAATGGATAGTATTTATGCGGGATTTCTTTCAAGAGCAGAATTGCGGAATTCCAAAGGAGAAACCGATGCTCTCGAAATGATCACAGCATCAAGTCAGAAAGCACAGATCAGTATGCAATTAAACCAGCTCTTGCTTGATAAAGAAACGGAATTGATGAAGTTTCAATTGTTGCTCAATTCAGATTCCAGACTGATTCCGGAGGCAACAACTACAAAGCTTAATTACACTGGTAAACCGGATACATCTGTCGCCGGATCACACCCTTCTGTAAGAGTGCTCGAAAAACAGAAACAGATCTCACTCGCTTCTGAGAAACTTGAAAGGTCGAGGTTAATGCCAGATTTATTTGCCGGATATAACCTGATGAGCATTAAAGGTACAGGCCCCGATGATATTTACTACGACGATGAAACAAGATTTGGCTCTGTGCAATTTGGTATCGGAATTCCATTATTTTTTGGAGCGCAACGGGCAAAGATCAGGGCGGCAGGACTACTAAGTGAAATTGCCCGGAATAATTATCTGGCAGGATTGAAGAATTTTCAGAATAAGATCAATTATGCTTACAGACAATTCGAATTATCTGCAGAGAAGGTCAGGTATTTTGAAAAAAACGGAGCGGATAATGGAAAGAGAATCATCGACATTGCGAATGCACAATTTACAAATGGCGAGATCAATTACCTTGAATGGACGATCCTTGTCAACAATGCTGCTTCTTTCAGAACGGGTTATGCTGATGCAGTTTTTGAATTGAACTCTGCTGTTTTAGAACTTAATTATTTAACTACAAAATGAAAATTCTCATGAAAATATATGTAATACTTGCAGCTACCTTATTATTTTCTGCTTGTGGAGACTCGGGTGAAAAAGCTCCTCAGGAAAGTGTAACTGAGTCAGTTTCTGAAATAATAAAATTAACAGAAGCGCAACTGAAAGAATCTGATCTGAAGATTGGAACGATCGGACAAAGTACAATCGCTTCCCTGATAAAAGTTAACGGAAAGATCGATGTACCGCCACAGAACATGGTTTCTGTAAGTATGCCATTAGGTGGATATCTTAAGTCAACAAAATTGCTTCCGGGAATGCATTTGAAAAAAGGAGAAGTCATCGCCACTATGGAAGATCAACGCTACATAGAATTGCAGCAGGAGTATTTGACTACATTGTCTGAGCTGACTTTTGCAGAAGCAGAATTTAACCGCCAGCGTGATCTGAATGAAAATAAATCCACGAGTGATAAAAACTTTCAGAGGTCTGAAATGGAATTTCAGACAAAGAAGATCAAATTAAATGCCTTGTCGGAAAAACTTAAGTTGATTGGATTGGACCCGGTAGCCTTGTCCAAAATCGGAATTTCCAAAACGATCAATATCTATTCACCTATAGATGGATTTGTATCGAAAGTAAATGTCAACATAGGGAAATTTGTCAGTCCTACCGATATCCTATTTGAACTGGTCAATCCAACCGATATCCACCTGAATTTGTTTGTTTTTGAAAAAGACCTGGAAAAAATTACTATCGGACAGAAGTTGGTTGCTTTTACAAATAATAAGCCGGATGTAAAGCATCCATGCGAGATCATACTAATCAGCAAAGATCTTTCTGCTGACCGTACTGCCGAAGTACATTGTCATTTCGAAGATTATGACAAAACGCTCTTGCCGGGAATGTATATGAATGCAGAGATAGAGGTGAAGAGTCACAAGACATATGTGCTCACTGAAGATGCCATAGTGAATTTTGAAGGAAAGAACTATGTTTTCATTGTGCAATCACCATCTGAATTTAGAATGACGGAAGTTGAATTAGGAGTCCAGGAAAGAAACATGGTGGAAATCCTCAATGGGGAAAGTCTGAAAGATGCACGGATTGTCCTGCAAAACGCTTATACATTGCTGATGGTTGCAAAGAATAAGTCGGAGGATTAATATCTGCACAACTGAAAAATACCTTTCATTGAAATATAAAGTCGGCAGCTATCAGACACCAAAAGGGCAGCTCTTGAATGAAATAACTAACATAAATCACAAACCTGCGATTGCCACTGTGACTTTTGTTACTGTTTCTGACCTTCACATGACTGACCTTTACAGTCAAATCTAAAAATTATGAATGAGCACTTGTATAATGTGAATTTAAAATGGGTAGCAGACAGAAATGGAATGATTTCATCACCTGAACTTGATCTTGAATTTAATGTAGCCACACCACCACAATTTCCAAAAGGAATTCCCGGAATCTGGTCACCGGAACATTTACTCACTGCTGCTGTTGTTAGCTGCTATATGACAACTTTCCTTGCAATAGCAGAAAATTCCAAGCTGGAATTTACAGCATTCTCATGCACTTCATCCGGAAAGTTAGAGCAAATAGAAGGGAAGTTTCTGATGACAGAAATTACATTGAATCCAATGCTGACTTTAAGCAATGACAAAGATGTTGAAAGAGCGGAGCGAATCCTTGTCAAATCAGAAGCCGCTTGTCTGATCTCCAATTCGATTAAGTCGAAAATTATATTAAATACTTCAATCACATCGGCAGTCTAAGCAGGACAAATTTTTCGGTCTGACAGATTTTTAGTAACTTGGTCTTTATAATCCTGAAATTATGAATCCAAGACCAAGAAGAGCTATGCTTGCAATACTCCTTGTTATTACGATCGGCAATTATGCAAGAATTGTCGGAGAAAAGGATGTCCGTGCCGTAGAAGTCCTTTCTGTTTTTATTATGGGAGTTTTGTCAGCAATTTTATTTACAGATATTCTTAAAATGAGAAAGCAGAAAGAGAAGGAATAATTTTATCCCTGAATATCAGCACCAAATCTGCGTGATCCGCGAGATCTGCGGGAGAAAAGTTACAGTGAAAAAATTTCCCGCAGATCTCGCAGATCCCGCAGAAAAGTCGCAGAATTTCTATCGGAAATAGGTACGCACCAAGTCTGCGCTAAATCTGTGCGATCCGCGGGAGAAATAACACAGTGAAAAAATTTCCCGCAGATCTCGCAGATCTCGCAGATCTCGCAGAAAAATCGCAGAATTTCTATCGGAAATAAACT
>JBMQEM010000120.1:0-5390 GCA_049363815.1 Bacteroidota bacterium | reverse complement strand
CAGATGGATTTTGCGGTGCTTCAGAACGGAAATTTGATTTAAGAACATCCAGTTCTTCCTTCACGATCTCATAATTGATCCCGTATTGATTAAGGATCTGAGTCGCAATATTATCTTCATCCTTAAGGATTGAAAGCAATAAATGTTCCGTACCAATAACATCACTTTTGAAAACCTTAGCTTCCAAATAAGTGATTTTCAAAGCCTTTTCAGCCTGTTTGGTAAGTGGAATATTATTCAGGTTGTTTATTGAAGTTGCACTGCCTTTAACAGAGTTTTCGACCGATTTGCGCAGTTCAGCCAGGTTAATACCCAGTGATTTAAGGATCTTAATGGCCATTCCTTCGCCTTCGCGAATGAGCCCTAAGAGTAAATGTTCTGTGCCTATATAGTCATGACCCAGGCGTAAGGCTTCTTCGCGACTAAAGGTGATCACGTCTTTTACGCGGGGAGAGAATTTAGCTTCCATTTATTGAGTGTTTGTCGGTATAACGATTTACTTGATTTTAAGGTTCGCTAAGAGATTTGTAAGATATGAACAAATTTAGCGATTACTTTGTTCGTTCTGCAATTAACGTGCAAATGACGGTAAACTGTCATATGGGCAGGGTAACTTTTCAACAAAAATCTGTTTGTTAGAATTACATCTTTTTCAGGGATTTTTTGTAAATTCGGGCCACTTAAAATAAGACGGGGGAGGGGTGTTTTTAGTTTATCGATGGCCTATTTCTGTTGATATTACTACACAATACATCCCGGTATTTGATAACGATTTCATTGAAGCGTAATTTTATATACCGTCAAATTATTTTCAGTAAAAATTGTCGAACAGAAATTTAATAAAAGATTTTTAGCAAAATAAATATGGCAGAAGGAGAGAAAATTATTCCGATTAACATCGAAGAAGAAATGAAAACCGCTTACATCGATTACTCGATGTCGGTGATCGTTTCCCGTGCATTGCCGGACGTGCGCGATGGATTGAAACCGGTTCACAGAAGAGTACTTTATGGAATGCTTGATCTTGGGGTTGCAAGTAATAAACCACACAAGAAATCAGCCCGTATCGTCGGAGAAGTTTTAGGTAAATACCATCCTCATGGGGATGGATCTGTATATGATGCCATGGTTCGTATGGCTCAGGACTGGAGTTTGAGATATCCGTTAGTTGACGGACAAGGAAATTACGGTTCAATGGATGGGGACAGTCCTGCAGCGATGCGGTACACTGAAGCCCGTTTGAGAAAAATTGCTGAAGAATTATTATCAGACATCGATAAAGATACTGTTGATTTTACACTGAACTTTGATGATAGTCTGGAAGAACCTACGGTATTACCTGCAAAGGTTCCTAACCTTTTGATCAATGGTGCATCCGGAATTGCTGTCGGTATGGCTACTAACATGCCACCGCACAATTTAACGGAAGTAATCGATGGTACTATTGCCTATATCGATAATAAAGACATTCCGATCGAAGATCTTATTAAGATCATTAAAGCTCCGGATTTTCCAACTGCGGGAATAATTTATGGTTACAGTGGTGTGAAGGAAGCTCTTATGACTGGTCGTGGAAAGATCGTTCTCAGGTCCCGCGCTACAATCGAAACTACTGCTAATGGAAAAGACAGGATCATAGTAACCGAAGTACCTTTTCAGGTAAACAAAGCGGAGATGATCAAGAGGACTGCCGATCTTATCAATGAGAAAAAGATCGATGGCATTACTGACATCAGAGATGAATCCAATCGTGATGGTATCCGGATAGTTTATGAATTACGCAGAGACGCTGTCTCAAATGTAGTTCTGAACAATCTCTACAAATACACTGCACTGCAGTCGTCCTTCAGCGTGAATAACGTTGCGCTTGTCAATGGCCGGCCAATGTTGCTTAACCTGAAAGATATGATCGTTCATTTTGTTAATCACCGCCATGAGGTAGTGATCCGCAGAACGAAATATGATCTTGCTGAGGCAGAAAAGAGAGCACATATCCTTGAAGGATTATTGATCGCACTTGATCACCTGGATGAAGTGATCAAGTTGATCCGCGCATCTCAGACACCACCGATCGCACAGGAAGGTTTGATGTCGACGTTTGGCTTGTCTGAAATCCAGGCAAAGGCAATCCTCGAAATGCGTTTACAGCGTTTAACAGGACTGGAAAGAGATAAGATCCGTGATGAATACAATGAGTTGATGAAACTCATCGAATACTACCGTAGTGTACTTGCCAGTGAAGATCTGCGTATGGAGATCATCAAGGATGAACTAGCAGAGATCAAGGAAAAATACGGTGATGCGAGAAGAACAGAGATCGTTTATTCCAGCGACGATATTTCAATGGAAGATATGATCGCAGACGAAGAAGTTGTGATCACGATCTCTCACCTTGGTTATATAAAGCGGACACCTTTATCTGAATACCGGACTCAGGGACGTGGCGGTAGAGGTGCAAAAGGAAGTTCGACCAGGGATGAAGACTTTGTTGAACATATATACGTGGCAACAAACCACAACTATATGTTATTCTTCACGGAAAAAGGACGCTGCTATTGGTTGAAAGTATATGGAATTCCGGAAGGGAATAAAACATCTAAAGGAAGAGCTATTCAGAATCTGATCAGCCTGAGTCCTGATGATAAAGTAAAAGCATTTATCAATATCAAGGATCTTGAAAACGAAGAATACATCAACAATAATTTCATTGTGATGTGTACTAAGAATGGAACGATCAAGAAAACGTCACTAGAAGCATATTCCCGTCCACGTATGAGCGGGATCAATGCCATTACCATTGAAGATGATGATGTATTATTGGAAGCACGATTGACGAATGGAAAGAATGAGATCATGCTTGCCACCAAGAAAGGAAAACTGGTCCGTTTCAATGAACAAACTGTTCGTCCGATGGGAAGAAATTCAATCGGTGTGAAAGGTGTTACATTGGATGGTGCGGATGATGTGGTAATTGGAATGGTTTGTGTAACTGATCCTGAAAAGGAATCATTAATGGTTGTATCTGAAAAAGGTTATGGTAAGCGTTCAGAGGTTGAAGAATATCGTATTACCAATCGTGGAGGAAAAGGAGTAAAGACCATTAACATCACAGAGAAAACCGGAAATCTGATCGCAGTAAAAGTAGTTGACGACAGCGATGATCTGATGATCATTAATAAGTCCGGTGTTACAATACGCATGAGCATCGGGGAATTAAGGATTATGGGAAGAGCAACTCAAGGAGTTCGACTGATCCGTCTGGATGATGATGATGAAATTGCTTCTGTAGCGAAAGTGGAGATCGATGAGGAAGAAAAGAAAGCTGCTATGGAATTAGCATCAGGAATGAATCCGGTATCCGGGAACAACGAAGAAACTTCTGAAGGAACTGATGAATCTACAACAGATCCTGATCCGGAAACGCCAACATCAGACCAACCCTAACTTAACATAATATTTAGCAAAAAAGGAATATGAAAAGAATCAGCTTATTAGTTATAACTTCTTGTTTGTCTGTTAGTTTAGCTTATTCACAGAAAGCAAAAGTTCAAACCGCATGGAACTTTTATAAAGAACCATATCAGCAATATGACAAAGCAAAGGAAGCAATTGATGAAGCATCAGTTCACGAAACGACTTCCGGAATGGCGAAGACCTGGTACTACAAAGGGTTGATCTATGCAGCTTTGTACAACAGTGAGAAATACAAAGGACTGTGTGATAATTGCCTATGGACAGCATACGAAGCTTTTTCCAAGGCTAATCAATTGGACCCCAAAAATGACTGGGCGGATGAGATCACAGCGGTTCGAATTCCTTTAGTGGTCAATGATGTCTTTAAGAATGGCGTTAAGGCATATGAATCGAAAGACTTTAAAACAGCATTAACTGAATTCGAAAAAGTGCTGATCATGTCACCGGGTGATACATCCGTGATCCTGAATTCAGCCTATTCAGCAGAACATGCAGGCGACATGGCCAAAGCAAAACAATATTACAATCAGTTGATCTCTTATAAATTCAACGACGATAAAATTTTCATTTCATTGAGTGAGATCTACATGAAAGAAAAAGATACAGTCAATGCTTTAAAGACAATCCGTGAAGGTCGTGCTCAGTATCCGGATAGTCTGGGTTTGATGCTGAATGAGATCAACATCCTTTTATCAAGTGGTAAACAGAAAGAAGCAACAGCAGCTCTGGATGCTGCAATTGCACATGATTCGAAGAATCCCAGTCTGTATCTGGCTTTAGGAGCAACTTTTGACAATCTGGCGAATCCAAGGGACAAAGCCGCAAAAGAAGCGTTGAAACCGGAACAATACAATGAATATTTTTCAAAGGCTGAAAAAGCGTACAAAGATGGCATTGCAATTGATCCTTCCAATTATGTCCTGAATTATAATTTAGGTGCATTGTATTTCAACCAGGCAGTAGAAATGATCAATGCAGCTAATTTATTAAAATCGAATGTCGAATTCGACAAAGCCAAATTGAAGTATGAGCAAAAATTCAAAGAGGCTCAACCGTATCTGGAGAAGTCACTGGAGACCAATCCGAATAAGTCAGCAGATGACAAGGACACATACAAAGGGACATTAACATCTTTAAAACAACTGTATATAAGAACAGGGGAAACTGAGAAGTACACAAAAGTCTCAGAACAATTGAAGACGTTGGAATAAAATATTCAAAATAACTTTCGAAAGGAGCCCGGATTATTTCCGGGCTTTTTTTTTGAAAAGCAGTGGTCAAGAAATCTATTCTTGATATAATTCCAGAACAAATTAAAGAGGCATAGAATACAACTGTCAAAGCTCAGATCTGCAATAAAGCCTAAAAGTGGGCTGGAAACAGATTATTCTCACTTAACATAATATTAATTATGGGACAAAAGGGGCTTAGAAATTAAGGCAGAAAGGCGCAGTTAAAAAACAATCAATCATCGCAGTCCCATAATTAGACACTATGTTAAGTAGCCTATCACGCATCTGTTTTACGTTGAACTCTTTTTATTTTTATATTTTGGAATTCAACGATACTGCGGGTGACGATTATAGTGAAGCGGATAATTTGTTTCGCCTCCTTTGGAGTCTAGTTTTTAACTGAGGGTTGTTAATTTGGTCTTCGACCTTTTTCGGGCTTCGCCCCTTTTATTATGTTAAGTTGTTTTTAGTTTTTAACAAAGCATTTCATGCTTTTACTTTTCAGTATCTTCAAACCTCATTTTAAAAATCTTCATACATGAAAAATCTAATTTGGTATGAAATGGTTCAATATAAATTCGGAAGTATTTATATGGGCTATTATGTTACACGCCTTAATAACCAAAGAAAATATTATAAAATAGTATCGCTTATACTTTCAACTTCAGGAATATTTACATGGAA